>JBDTIO010000131.1:0-3589 GCA_039936375.1 Caldimonas sp.
CGCTGAAGCAGCGGCTAGAAGAGCCTCATCGCCAACCAGGTCAGCCCCGTGAAGGCGGACCACTCGGGCGGCCCGGAGCGCAAGCTTTGGGCCGCTCCCGCGTCGAGCGTCAGCTGCTTCGAGAGGTTGTAGCTGGCGGCGAACAGAAACTGGCTCGAGCCGGCGATGCCGCTCTCGTGCGTGCCGGAGAGCTCGCCGACGACTCCCCACCGCTCGTCGAGCGCACGCGACAGCGAGCTGCCCAGAGCACCTGCGCGCGCGAGGTGCCGGGGTCGATCTGCCCGAGCCGCGTCGTGACGAGGTTGAGATCGGTGTGCCAGCTGCCGGCGAAGTCGGCGCTGTAGATCGCATTGATCGAGTAGTCGGGCTTGCCACTGCCGGTGCCAAGGCCTTGCTTTGCCGTCGGCACCGTGACGCCGGCTTCGAGGCCGAACGCCTGCTGCTCGTCGACGGCGAAGCGTCGCTTCAGGACGAAGCTGGTGTCGCCGAAGCCGCTCGCCCGGGACGCGTCGTCGCGCTGCCGCATCCAGGTCTCGCCGCCGATGCGAATGCCCCAGTCGGGCGTGAAGGCAAGCTTGATGGTCGCGGGCACGCTGTCGCGGCGCGCGCCGGCACCGGCGTGGTCGTGCTCGAAGCCGGCCTCGATCTCGATCCAGCCCGGTGCCGACAACGCCGCCGGCGTCGAGACGCTCGGCCGGTAGGGCGTTGTCGATGGCGAGTCGTCGGCGTCGTCGGCGCGAGCCGGCGTGGCCGCGGCCAACGCCAGGGCAACCAGACCGATGCAGGTTCGATGAATCATCCCGAACTCCCTTGCCGTTTTCGTGTTTTGGCCACCTGTTTAACATGACGCCGATGCACCAAGACAACCTGGATCCATCGTCGCCCCGGGCAGCCCCGCGCCTCACGCCCTGGATCGACGGAGCGACGCCGCCGGCGCGCGAAGGCGTTTATCGGCGTCGCTCGCCGGCCGGTATCTACGCGTGCTGGGACGGCTCAACGTGGTACGTCGATTCGTCGACGCCGGGGGCCGCCGCAGCGCAGGTCGAGCGAAGCGTCCGTCAAAAGGCGCCGTGGCGCGGTTTGTCGATGGCGCCGGCCGCGCCGTGCTTCGCCTGCCGAGGCCACACCGTCATCGATCGCGGAGTCGACGCCAAGAGCGGCCGCGACCTGATCGAGGAATGTCCGGAGTGCTAGCGCCCTGAGCAGTGGCGGGGTCAGGCTGCGCGTTTGCGCGGCGCCTTCTTCGCTGCCGCTTTCCTTGCCGGTGCCATCGCCGTGCTCGCTGCTGAGCGGGTTGGCGCTTTCCCTGCCGCTTGGGCCTTCTTCGTCGGCTTGCGCGATGCGAGGCTGCGCTTGAGCAGCTCGGTCAGGTCGACGACGTTGCTCGACGCCGGCGGGGCCGCTTCGTCCTCGAGCGGCGTCACCTTTTCCGTCTTGCCCGCCTCGACGCGCCGCGCCGCCAGCTTGCGGATCGCCGTGGTGAATTCGTCGGCGAATTCCTTCGGCTTCCAGGGCCCCGTCATGTCGCCGATCAGCTGGCGCGCCATCTTCAGCTCGCCTTCCTTCAAGTTCGCAGCCGACTTGCCCGCGGCAGGCAGCGTGATGTCGTTGCGCGGCCGGATCTCGCTGGCCCAGCGGATGGTGTTGAGCATCAGCGCGTCGCCGTCGGGAATCAGCGCCGCGAGATATTCCTTGGTGTGCATGACGACGCGGGCAATACCGATGACGCCGGCGTCGATCATCGCCTCGCGCAGCAGCGCGTAGACCTTGTCGCCCTTGCCGAGCGGCGCCGTGTAGTAGGGCTTTTCGAGGTACGTGAACGCAATCTCGGCCGCCTTGACGAAGATCTCGATCGCTATCGTCTGCGTCGATTGCGGATACGCCGCCTTGATCTCTTCTTCGCTCAGGACCACGTAGTCGCCATCGGCCTGCTTGATGCCCTTGACGATGTCGTCGCGTTCGATCTCCTTGCCGGTGCGCTTGTTGATCCGCTTGTAGCCGACCGGCTCCATCGAGCGCTTGTCGAGCCAGTCGAAATCGATGCCGATCTCCTGCGAGGCGGGATACAGCGCGACCGGCACATGCACGAGGCCGAAGCTGATGGCGCCTTTCCAGATGATGCGGGGCATGACGACTCCTGACGCACGGACAGAACCGGATGAATTCAGTGGACCCGTGATGCTGCCTTCGATTGCGGCCGCGCCAATCCCCGGTCGGCTGATGATGCTGTGGGCGGCTGCCTACAGCGGGCCTCGGCCATCGCGTAACCTTCGCCCGGCAAACGCTGCCCATGAAAACGGAAACCGTCCGAACCACCGCTGTCCTCGCGCTCTTCGCCGCGTGTGTCTGGCTGCTGCACAGCCTGCTCGCGCCGATCATCTGGGCCGCGCTGATCGCCGTCGCCACGTGGCCGCTGCACGATCGGCTGCGCGCGATGCTCGGCCGGCAGCGCGAGCCGCTGAGCGCGGTCATCCTCACCGGTGCGGTGGTGCTGTTCCTGCTCGTGCCGCTCGGCTACCTGCTGTACCGCGGCGTGCGCGAAATGCCGCATCTGCTGCGCTTCTGGTCCTCGAGCGAGCAGGCGGGTCTCGCTGCGCCCGCCTGGCTCGCTGCGCTGCCCGGCGTCGGCGCTTGGGCCGTCGGGCAATGGAACGACACGCTCGGCGCCCCGGGCGCGCTCAACGACTACGCCCACGTGCTGCTCGGCGGCGTCGATTTCGAGAAGGGCCGCACGGTCGTCGCGCTGGTCGCGCACCATGCGATGTCGCTCTTTTTCTGCGTGCTCGTCCTGTTCTTTCTCTATCTCGGCGGCGATGCCTTCGCCGCGCAGATCGACGCGGTGCTGTCGCGTCACGTCGGTCCGGTGGGCAAGCGGACCCGGACGCTGGCGCTCAGCTCGGTGCGCGGCGCCATCAACGGCATGGTGCTCGTCGGCTGCGGCGTCGCCGTGCTGATGTGCGCGGCCTACCTGGTGGCCGGCGTGCCGCATCCCTTCGCATGGGGCCTGGCGACCGGCCTGCTCGGCATGGTGCCGTTCGGTGCGACGCTCGTGCTCGCTGGCGTGGTCGTCTATTTCCTCGCCAATGCGGCGACGATGACGGCGGTCTGGCTCGGCATCTTCGGCGCCACGGCGATCTTCATCGCCGACCACTTCATGCGGCCGCATTTGATGTCGGGCTCCTCGAAGCTGCCACTGGTGCTCGCGCTGCTCGGCATCGTCGGCGGGCTCGAGACCTTCGGCATCCTCGGCCTGTTTCTCGGGCCGACGCTGCTCGCCGTGATGGTCGCCATCTGGCGCGAGCTGGCGGCGCCGCACGACGCCAGCGACTTCGAGACCTAGCGGTGGCTGCGAGCTTCGACGCCGCGTCGGCCGCGGCCGGCTTCGACCTGAAGCGTCTGCCCGATTCGTTCTACGACGATCCGTTTGCCACCTACCGCGCCTTGCGCGAGCGCGAGCCCGTCAAGCGCATGCCCGACGGCAGCATCTTCCTGACGCGCCACGCCGACATCGTCGCCGTCTACAAGGACGTGGCGACCTTCAGCTCCGACAAGCACGAGGAGTTCTTTCCGAAGTACGGCGACTCGCCGC
>JBDTIO010000132.1:0-3143 GCA_039936375.1 Caldimonas sp.
GCCGTCGAAGAAGCGGGCATCAACGCCAGCGCGCCGCGCGAGCAGCTGTGGGTCGACGGCTGGCTGGTGCGCTTTTCGCCCGGCAAGGCGAAGCGCGCGCGCTGCATCCAGGCCGTTGCCCCAGGGCGCCTCTCCGTAACGAGCAAACTCGAACGCTGCATGGCCATCTATGCCAGCGCCGGTCTTCGACCTTACGTTCGAGTCACGCCGTTCTCCCAGCCCGCACACCTCGATCAGCAGCTCGCCGATTTCGGCATGGAGCGGCTCGACGACACGCGGGTCATGGTGGCCGCGATGCCCGTTCTGTCGGGAGCCGAAGACGAAACGGCGAACGTTACGCGCGGGCTGCGATTTCAGACCGTCGACGCCGCGGCGTTCGCGCAATGGATCGGTGTGCTGCGCGGGTCTTCAGCTGCGGAGTGCCGCGCGCACGCCGAGCGCCTGCGCGACGCACCGGTGCCGCATTGCGCCGTGCTGGTCGTCGATCCGGACGGCGACGTCGTTGCCGGCGGCCAAGTCGCCGTGGAAGGCAGCCTCGCCGGTCTCTACGACATCTTGACGACCGAGGCTGCTCGCAACCGTGGCATTGCCGACGCGCTGTGTCGCCATCTGCTGGAACGGGCCGGCCGCCTCGGGGCGTCGACCGCCTATCTGCAAGTCGACGCCGGCAACGAGGTGGCCCGCCGCCTCTATCGCCGACTCGGCTTCCAAGACTCCTACGCCTATCACTACCGCACGCCGCCGGCCCGCTGAGGCCGGTCGAATCAAAGGCCCGTGCCTTCGTCGATGCCGAGATGCACGTTCATCGACTGCACGGCCGCGCCGCTTGCACCTTTACCGAGGTTGTCGAGGCGCGCCATGAGAAGCGCCTGGGTTTCGCTGCCGAATACGAAGAGCTCGACCCGATTGCTGTCGTTGCAGGCCTGGACGTCGAAATAGCCATCGTCGAGCGCGGCGGTGTTGCGCAGCGGCATGACGCTGATGAAGCGCTCGCCCGCATAGCGCTCGGCAAGTGCCGCGTGCAGCCGTTCAGGACTCGAATGGCGCGTTTGGCCGAGAAGAAGCGGCACGGTGACCGACAAGCCCTTGAAGAAATTGCCGACGATGGGCATGAAGATCGGCGGCATTTCGAGCCGGCTGTGCACCGTCATTTCCGGCAGATGCTTGTGAGCCAGGCCCAACGCGTAAGGTCGAGGCGAACGCAGCCTGGGATCATCGGCCGCCTCGTACCGCGCGATCATTTTCTTGCCGCCGCCCGAATAGCCCGTGATCGAGGTGGCCGTCAACGCCGCCGATTGCGGGATGAGCCCGGCATCGACGAGCGGGCGCACCAGCAGGATGAATCCGGTGGCGTGGCAACCGGGGTTGGCGATGCGTTTCGAAGCGCGGATCCTGGCGCGCTGATCGGTCGCCAGCTCAGGCAGGCCGAAGGCCCAGCCGCTGGCCGTGCGATGCGCGGTGCTGGCATCGATAAGACAGGTCGCCGGGTTGGTGACGAGTGCCGCCGCTTCGCGCGCAGCCGCATCGGGCAAACAGAGAAACGCGACATCCGCCGCGTTGAGCAGGCGGGCCCGCTCGGCGGCGTCCTTGCGCAACTCGGGGGCCGCGCGCAACACCTCGACATCGCTTCGCTGCGCGAGGTATTCATGGATCCGAAGGCCGGTCGTGCCTGCTTGCCCATCGACGAAAACGCGTGTGCTCATTGGCGCATCGGTGCAATCAACGCCCAAGGATAAGGCAGAGCGCCGCACCGTGCGCGGATGCGGCGCAGGACGCCTCGGGCGGGTTCCGATCACGGACAATCGATCGATGGCAACGAAGAAACCCAAGGGCCTCGGCCTCGGCCTCGAGGCCTTGCTCGGCCCGACTGTCTCGACCACCTCGGCGACCGGTACGGCCGGGGGCGACGGCGAGCCGCATACCCTCTTTCTCGATCAACTGCAGGCCGGCCGCTACCAGCCGCGCAGCCGCATGGACGAGGGCGCCCTCTTCGAGCTTGCCGAAAGCATCCGGGCGCAAGGGATCATGCAACCGGTGCTGGTGCGACCGCTCGCCGCCGGGCAGAGCGGCTCGAAGTGCTTCGAGATCATTGCGGGCGAGCGTCGCTTTCGGGCAGCGCGACTCGCCGGGCTCGACCGTGTGCCGGTGCTGGTGCGGGACGTCTCCGACGCAGCAGCGGCGGCAATGTCGCTGATCGAGAACATCCAGCGCGAAGACCTCAACCCGCTCGAGGAGGCCCGCGGGCTGAAGCGCCTGACCGAGGAGTTCGGCATGACGCACGAAGCCGCGGCGAGCGCCGTGGGCCGCTCGCGCAGCGCCGCGAGCAACCTGCTTCGCCTCCTCAATCTCTCTGCATCGGTGCAGCAGCTTCTTCTCGCCGGCGACATCGAGATGGGCCACGCCCGTGCATTGTTGCCGCTCGATGGTGCCGAGCAGATCATCAGCGCCAACGAGATCGTCGCCCGAAAGCTCAGCGTGCGCGAAGCCGAAAAGCTGGTCGCGCGACGCGCCAACGATGCGGACCGACAGTCACCGCTCTTGCGCGCAAAACGTCAGAAGGCGCGCGACATTCTTCGGCTCGAGCAACAACTGTCGGATGCACTCACCGCGAAGGTCGAAGTTCGCATCAAGGACGCAGGGCGAGGCGCGGGCAGCCGCGGCGAAATCGTGATCTCCTTCGCGTCGCTCGACGAGTTGAGCGGCCTGTTGATCAAGCTCGGTCACGACGCGAGCTGAGACATTGCGGCCGACGACTCCGGGCCGAGGAACTTCGCACGACGCGTGACGCCGTCTTACAGGGCGCGGTCAACGAAGGTTGATTTCGGCACGTTGCTTGCTAACCTGCCACCGAACAGACGCATTTGAGCAACGCCGCAAAGACCTCGCTATTCAAGGCATGGGTCTTGGCACGATGATCGAAGCTTCCGCAAACACCTGCTGGTGAAAAGGAAAGCTCTGATGGCGCCCACCGGGCTCCATCAGAACTTCCCCGGACGCACGAAGGCCCACAAGGTCCCGTGCGCCTCCTCGTTGCACAGGAGATCAGCATGGATGTCATCAGCAACTTTGCCGCGCGCTTCGAGCGCAGTCGCGAAGAAGAGCTGTCGATCGAAGACTACCTCGCGGAATGCAAGCGCAATCCG
>JBDTIO010000133.1:0-2586 GCA_039936375.1 Caldimonas sp.
CTTCGGATGGCCGTATCGTCGGGTTCAACGCGGCCTTCGCGGAGATGTGGCACATTCCGCAACACGTGCTCGCGCTGCGTAGCGACGAGCGCGCGATCTCGATCGCGATGAGCCAGCTCAAGGATCCGGAGAACTTCCGAACCCGCGTCAACGAGCTGTACGCTGCGCCGGACCTGGCGAGCCATGACACACTTGAACTGCTGGACGGTCGTGTACTCGAGCGTAACTCGGTGCCGCAACGCATTGACGGAGGGATCGCCGGCCGCGTCTGGACCTTCCGCGATGTTACCGACCGCAACCGCATGCAGAATGCGCTTCGCGCCAGCGAGGCCAAGTTCAGAAGTGTTTTTGACCATTCTGCGGTGGGCATCGCACTCATCGAGCCCGATGGACGGGTGGTCGCGGCAAACCCCGCGCTGCAGCAGTTCCTAGGCTACAACGCCGACGAGCTCGTCAACCGAAGACTGTATCATCTGGTACCTGACGAGGACGCAGACGGGCTCGCAGCTGCGCTCGCGGCTATTTCAGACCAGGCGATTCCTGACCTGACCGTGGAGCAGCGCTATCTCCGACGCGACGGCGAGATTGCATGGGCCGCTCTCACGATGTCGCGCGCTCAGGACAGCTCCAGCGGCCAGGCGCTTGGTATCATCGCGATGGTGCAGGACATCGGCACGCGCAAGTCGCTCGAAGCGCGACTCACGCATCAGGCGTCACACGACCCGCTCACCAATCTCGCGAATCGCACGCTTTTCAAGCAACGCGTGGAAGTCGCGCTTCAGCGGGCGCGCAATCGCGACCAGGTGGTCGTGATGTTCCTCGACGTCGACAACTTCAAGGCGGTGAACGACAGCGCGGGCCACAGCGCGGGCGACCAACTGCTCGTCGTGGCAGCCTCGAGGCTGCTGAATGCCACACGTGGTTCGGACACGGTAGCACGGTTCGGGGGTGACGAGTTCGCGATACTCCTCGAGAACGTGCGGGACGACGATGAAGCGCGTATCGTCGCAGACCGAATCACGCGCACCATGAAGCAGCCAATCCAGGTTGGTGAGGAGAGTGTGACCACGGGAGTGAGCATCGGGATCGCCCGTCTTCACAACGATGGCGATGGCGCCGACGAGCTCATCCGTAATGCGGATGTTGCCATGTACACGGCGAAAGGCTCAGGCAAGGGGCGCTATCAGTTCTTCGAGCCGGCGATGCACACCGCCGTTGTCGATCGCGTCGAGCTCGAAACTGACCTCCGACGTGCCGTCGCGGCGCCAGCGACGTCCTTTGTCCTTCACTACCAGTCTCTCGTCAAGCTCGAGACGAACGCCACCGTCGGCGTCGAGGCCCTCGTGCGCTGGATGCATCCGCGACGCGGCGAGCTTCAGCCTTCTGAGTTCATCACGGTAGCGGAAGAGACTGGGCTGATCGTCCCTCTGGGACGCTGGGTGCTTCGGGAGGCATGCAGACAGGCGTTTGCCTGGTGGAACGACTTGCCTGATGAAGACGCCATGAGCATGGCGGTAAACATTTCGGGACGGCAGTTGCAGGACCCGTCATTCGTCGCCGACGTCGCGGAAGCACTCGCCGATTCCGGTCTGCCGCCGTCGCGCCTCGTACTCGAGATCACCGAAACTGTGATCATGCACCGAACCGAGGTCATGATGGGGCGCCTCACGGAGCTCAAGACGCTCGGAGTTCATCTCGCGATCGACGATTTCGGGACGGGATACTCGTCCCTCAGCTACCTCCAGCAGTTCCCCATCGACATCATCAAGATCGACAGGGCCTTCATCGAAGGAATGGACCGCGATCCAGCGGGCGCTGCACTGACCCGGACCATCATAGGCCTCGGATGGACCCTCGGACTTTCGACGGTGGCAGAAGGTGTCGAGCATGCGTCGCAGCGAGAGACGCTCGCGGAGCTGGGCTGTGGCGCAGCGCAGGGCCTTCTTTTTGCACGCCCGGTCGCGGCGGCTTGTGTGAGCGATCTCGTGAGCCATCCCGCCCGACGAGACATGCTCTGAAGGTTGGCTAAGTTTAGGGGCCGGCCCCCACGCCCCACCACGAAATGCCGATCCACTTCATAAAAGGTGTTACTCTAGCCGCTGCCCTGCTGGCGCCGGTCGTCGCCACCCTGTTCTACCACTGGCGCATCGGCGTGGAATCACGGCAACAGCGGCAGGTGCCGTAGTGTACGCTGGGCACATCGGCTTCGGGCTCGGCGCATACTCCTTCAGAAAGACGATTCCCCTTTGGTTGCTGTTGGTCGCTGCGCAGATACCGGACTGGTTGGATGCTGGCTTCTGCATTACCGACGTCGATCGCGGACCCTACGGGCTGTACACCCACGGTTTCGCGGCAATCGCAATTGAGATGCTCGTATTCGGCGTCGTGGCGTACGCGACGACTAACGACCTGAAAGCTGCGCTTATCGTGGCGCTCGTCGTCGCGTCGCACTGGGGGCTCGATTATTTCACAGGATTCAAGCCGACGTGGCCAGGCGGACCAGTTGTTGGGCTGGACCTGTATGCGCACCCGATCACCGACGTCGTGATGGAGTCTGCAACGATCCTGGCTGGCTGGCTTTTGTAC
>JBDTIO010000134.1:0-2772 GCA_039936375.1 Caldimonas sp.
CCGGTGGTCGCCTCCTATCTCGCCTTCTTCGGCTGGCGGCCGCATTCCCTCACGAACTACAGCGAGCTCATCCTGCCGCCGCGCCAGCTGCCTGCGCAGCTCGCCATCAATCGCCTTGACGGATCGCCCGTGTCGCCGGAGGCGCTGCGCGGGCAATGGCTCCTGGTCGTAGTGGCCGGTGGCGCCTGCGATGCTGTCTGCGAACGGCATCTCTGGCTGCAGCGCCAACTGCACCAGACACTCGGTGGCGAAAAGGATCGGGTCGACAAGATCTGGCTGGTCGATGACGGCGCACTGCCTCGCTCGGAGACCTTGCGCGCCATCGGCGCGATCGAGAACGGCGCGCCGCCACCGAATTTTGCAGGGGCGACCGTCCTGCGAGTCGACAAGACGGCCCTCTCGGCCTGGCTCGAACCGGCACGCGGCCGGGCGCTCGAGGATCATCTCTACATCGTCGATCCGCGCGGCGCCTGGATGATGCGCGTGCCTGCCGATGCCGACCCGGCAGGCCTCAAGCGCGACATCGACAAGCTGCTGCGCGCCTCTGCCGGCTGGGATCGGCCGGGGCGATGAGTGCCAGCGGGCGGCTCCAAGGCGGCAACGCCTCCCTGCGGAGCAGTGTCGCGGCGCAGCCGCAAGCGCGGAGGCACCCGTGAACGCACCGGTGCCCGCCTACGACCTTGCGCCGGCGCTCGGCATTCTGGTCGCCGGCCTCGCCCTGGCGCTCGGCCCGTTGCTGTGGTTCTGGCTGCGGCGGCGCGGCACGTCGGCCGCTGCACGCCTGCGTGCCCTGGCCTTGCTGACACTGTTTCTCAGCTTCGACCTGGTGCTGCTCGGCGCCTTCACCCGTCTCTCCGATTCGGGCCTCGGCTGTCCCGACTGGCCCGGCTGCTACGGGCATGCCAGCCCGGTCGGTGCGCAGGCGCCCATCGCCGCCGCCGAGATCGCCGTTCCCACCGGTGCGGTCACGCCGACGAAGGCGTGGATCGAGATGGCGCATCGCTATTCGGCCACCGCCATCGGCGTCCTAGTCGTCGTCTTGGCGGTGCTGGCGGTGGTCGAGCGGCGTCGCGGGCGCATCGTCGTGTCGCCAGGCTGGGCCGTCGCCACGGTGGTGTGGATCGTGGCCCAAGGCGCCTTCGGCGCGCTCACGGTGACCATGGGTCTCTACCCCGGCATCGTCACCTTGCACCTGCTGGGCGGCCTCGGCCTGCTGGCGCTCCTTGCGATCCAGACCGAAGCCTATGAACCGAGGCCGCTGCCGTTGCCGCCGGCGCTTCGCTCGGCGCTTCTCCTCGTCGCCGCGCTGGCGCTCGTGCAGATCGCCCTGGGCGGCTGGGTCAGCACGAACTACGCGGTGCTGGCGTGCCGTGAATTTCCGACCTGTCAGGGCGGGTGGTGGCCAGACATGAATTTCGCCGAGGCCTTCGTGTTGCGCCGGCCGCTCGGCATCAGCGGCAATGGTGGCTTCCTGCCCTTTTCCGCGCTGACGGCCATCCACATGACGCACCGGCTCGGCGCGTACATCGTGCTGCCGGCGATCCTGCTGCTCGCCTGGCGTATCGCTGCCGGCGCCGGTGACGCGGGCCGGCGCTGGGCGCAGGCGCTCGCGGGCATCGCCCTGTGGCAGCTTGCGAGCGGGCTTGGCAACGTCCTGCTCGGCTGGCCGCTCGTGGCCGCGGTCGCGCACACTGCGGGCAGCGCGGCGCTCGTCGTCGTCATGACGATCCTCGTGACGCGTTCGTGGCCTACCGGCCGGAGGGTCGAATCAGCCTTGCCACCCGGGCAGCGGCCGCTGGCTTCGTAGAATCGTTGTCTTGCCCGTCATGACCAATACCCTCGCGTCCGCTGTACCGCGCAGCGTTTCGCTGCCCTCGAAGGCGCGCCAGTTCTATGCGCTGACCAAGCCGCGCGTCGTCCAGTTGATCGTCTTCTGCGCCGCCATCGGCATGCTGCTGGCGACGCCCACTCTGCCCGACTGGCGGGTCGCGCTGTCGGCGGTCGCCGGCATCTGGCTCGTCGCGGCAGCGGCGGCCGCATTCAACTGCCTGGTCGAGCGGCAGATCGATTCGCGCATGGCCCGTACGTCGTGGCGCCCGACCGCGACCGGCGAGTTGACGACCCTGCAGGCGCTCGTCTTCTCGGGCGTACTTTGCGCGGCGGGCAGCGCAATTCTCTGGTTCGCCGTCAACTCGCTGACGATGTGGCTGACGTTCGCCACCTTCGTCGGCTATGCCGTCGTCTACACCGTCTTGCTGAAGCCGATGACGCCGCAGAACATCGTCATCGGCGGCGCTTCCGGGGCGATGCCGCCGCTGCTCGGCTGGGTGGCCATCCGTGGCGAGGTCGGGCCGGAGGCGCTGATCCTCAGCCTCATCATCTTCCTCTGGACGCCGCCGCATTTCTGGGCGCTCGCCCTGTATCGCGCCGAAGACTATCGTCGCGCCGGCCTGCCGATGCTGCCCGTGACTCATGGCTCGGAATTCACGCGTCTGCAGGTCTTTCTCTACACGATCGTTCTCTTCGCGGCGACCTTGCTGCCTTTCGTCGCCGGGATGAGCGGGCCGATCTATCTGGCGGCGGCGATCGTTCTCGGCGTCATGTTCTGCGGCTATGCCTGGCGGCTCTGGCGGAGCTACTCGGATCAACTGGCGCGCAAGACGTTTCGCTTCTCGATCGTTCATTTGTCGCTGCTGTTCGCGGCGCTGATCGTCGATCACTACGTCTGGCCGCTGCTCTCGTGAACGGGCTTCGTCGCCGCTCGTTGGTGGT
>JBDTIO010000135.1:0-7841 GCA_039936375.1 Caldimonas sp.
CGTCTGGAGCATGAGCGAGCAGGTGCGCGCGGGCACTCTCAAGCTGAAGGATTTCCTCGAGGCCGAGAGCTGCATGCACCGCAGCCATGGCCACTGCATGACGATGGGCACCGCGAGCACCATGGCCTCGATGGTCGAGGCGCTCGGGCTCGGCCTGCCCGGCAACGCCGCCTACCCCGCCGTCGACGGGCGGCGCAACGTGCTGGCGCGCATGGCCGGCCGGCGCGCGGTCGAGATGGTGCATGAAGACCTGATCATCTCGAAGATCCTCACGCGCGAGGCGTTCGAGAACGCGATCAAGGTGCTCGCCGCGATCGGCGGCTCCACCAATGCGGTGATCCACCTCATCGCCATTGCCGGCCGGCTCGGCGTCAAGCTCGAGATGGAAGACTTCGATCGTCTGGCCAGCGAATCGCCCTGCCTGCTCGACCTGCAGCCTTCGGGCAAGCACTTGATGGAAGACTTTTGCTACGCCGGTGGCCTGCCGGCGCTGATGAAAGAGATCGCGCCGTCGCTCGACCTGAGCGTCATCACCGCGAGCGGCGAGACCATGGGCACCAACATCGCCGATGCCCAGAACTGGAATACCGAGGTCATCCGGAGCGTGGCGGCGCCGTTCAAGGAAAAGGCCGGCATCGCCGTGCTGCACGGCAACCTGGCGCCGCGCGGTGCCGTCATCAAGCCGAGCGCGGCAACTCCGGCACTGATGGTGCACACCGGCCGCGCGGTGGTCTTCGAGTCTATCGAAGACTTCCACACCCGCATCGACGACGACGCGCTCGATGTCGACGAGACCTGCGTCCTGGTGCTGAAGAACTGCGGGCCCAAGGGCTATCCGGGCATGGCCGAAGTGGGCAACATGCCGCTGCCGCCGAAGATCCTGAAGAAGGGCATCACCGACATGGTCCGCATCAGCGATGCGCGCATGAGCGGTACCGCGTACGGCACGGTCGTACTGCACACGGCGCCCGAAGCGGCCGCCGGCGGCCCGCTCGCCGTGGTGCAGAACGGCGACATGATCGAGCTCGACGTGCCGAAGCGCCGCATCCATCTTCATATCAGCGACGAAGAAATGACGAGACGACTCGCCGGCTGGACCGCGCCCGAGCCGCCGCTTTCGAGCGGCTACTGGAAGCTCTACGTCGATCACGTCCTGCAGGCCGACGAAGGTGTCGACCTCGATTTCCTGCGCGGCAAGCGAGGTTCCTTCGTGGCCCGAGACAACCATTGAGCGTGCGCAGCGCGCTCGATGGTTGCGGTGAAGGCTCATGTCGCGAAGCGACGTGAAGGTGCGCAGCGCCGGTCGCAACCACAACCACGGCGCCGCAGCGGGCTGCTGCCTCGGCGACGTGAAGGCGCGCAGCGCCGGCCGCAACCACAACCACCGCGCCGGAATCGGCCTGGGCCTCGGCGACGGGACATGATCGAAGGGCCGCTGTCGCTGGCCGCCTGGAACGGTAGCCGCTATGACCCGGCGTCGGCATCCGGCCACTACGAGAGCTGGTTTCAGCGTGCCAATCATCCGCGACGACCGCTCGCGTTCTGGATCCGCTACACGATCTTCAGTCCGAAGGGCCGCCCGGCCGATGCGTTCGGCGAGGTCTGGGCGGTCTACTTCGACGGCGAGCGCGGTCGCAACGTCGCCGTCAAGGAAAGCGTTCCGCTGGCGCGCTGTCGCTTTGCGCGCAAGGACCTCGAGGCGCGGATCGGCCTCGCAACGCTCAACACATTTCACCTCGAAGGTCGCTGCCGCTCGAGGGGCCACACCATGCGCTGGCAGCTCGACTACGCGGGTGACGAGCCGGCGGTCTTCCTGTTGCCGCAGCGCTTGTATGACCGCACATTTCAAAGGGCGAAAGCGCTGGTCGGCACGCCGGATGCGCTCTATCGCGGCGTTCTCACGGTCGACGGGAAGCCGGTGCGAGTCGATGGCTGGCCGGGCACGCAGAACCACAACTGGGGCAGCCGCCACACCGACGCGTATGCGTGGGGCCAGGTCGCCGGCTTCGACGGCGCCCCGGATGCGTTTCTCGAATGCGCAACGGCGAAGGAGCGTGTCGGTGGCTTGCCGCTGCCGTCGATGACGATGCTGGTGCTGCGCGCCGATGACGAGGAATACCGTCTCAACGGCGTCTGGCAGGCCTTTCGGGCAAGCGGTAGCTACGAGTTTTTCGATTGGCGTCTCGATTCGAGCGCCCGCGGCGTGCGTGTCCGGGCGCACCTGCACGCGCCGGCGGCGTCGTTCGTCGCCTTGCGCTACGACGATCCGCCGGGCGGCGCCAAGGCCTGTCTCAACACCAAGCTGGCGGCCTGCGAGGTGACGCTCGAAGTCGCCGGGCGCGCGCCGAAAACCTTCACCAGCTCGCATCGCGCCGCCTTCGAGATTCTGACCAGCCGCACCGATCACGGCGTTGCGTTCGTGGCCTGAGCGGCTCAGGCGCGCACGCCATCAGTTGCCTTTCGAGGCAGGTCGCGGCCCGCCCCTACACGTAAGCCGCACATCCCCCGACGCAGCTGCGTCGTCGACGCGTATCCACTGCTCAGGATGACGCCGATGGCAACAGGACGGATGCCGGCATCGATTTCTGCATCCGGTGGACGCGGCACGACCGAGGACGCAATCGCGCCGATTTCGCCCGAGGCGTGGCCGTGGGCGCGTCTTTCGCCGCCGATGGTGCCCTTCGACAACGAGTACCCCCCGTGAGCGCGGGGGGAAAGGGGCGCTACCTCGCGGCTCGATCCAGTCGCCGCCGGCGCGCTGTTCTGATGTTCCCTTCCTGAGCGGCGACTCGATGCGACAGGGGATCATCCAGCAGGCGCTTGGAAGCGGCAATGCCACCGGGGCGAGCTCGGTCGTCGTCGCCGCTGCGAGCGTTCGCGCCCTGGGTGCGCTCTTTGCGGAGCTGGAGCCGCTCGTTGGCGTGCAGGGGAGCCGGGCCATGTACGCGCGCTGCCTGCACCTGACTCGAACGTCTTTCCAGTGGCCCGTGTCCGACGACCTCGTGCCGCGCAACGAATTGCTGGACGTTGTTCACGATCATCTAGCAGTTCGCTCGCCGGCCGACGCGCGGCGCGCGGCGGAAGCGCTGCTCGATGCCTTTGGGAACCTTCTGGTCTCGTTGATCGGCGAGGCCTTGACCTTGCGCCTGTTGCTATCGGCCTGGGGCGATCCCGCTGCCGGTACGCCCTCTCTGGAGAACAAGAAATGAGCGAGAAGTTCGTCCTTCCACGACTGCTCACCGGCGTGCCCGGCCTCGACGTGCTGCTTGGCGGCGGTCTTGCCGAGTTCTCGTTCAATCTCATCGCCGGCTCGCCGGGTTCGGGCAAGACGACCCTCGCCCACCAGATCATGTTCTCGCTGGCAAACCCGGAGCGGCGCGCGCTGTTCTTCACCGTGCTCGGCGAGCCGCCCCTGAAGATGCTCCGCTATCAGCAGCAGTACACCTTTTTTGATATCGCCAAGGTCAACAGCTCGATCCGCTTCGTCAACGTCGCCGAAGAGACGATGAGCGGCGACTTCACCCTCGTGCTGGCGCGCATCGTCGAGGAGGTCGAGCGCTTCGAGCCTGGCCTGGTCTTCGTCGATTCCTTCCGCTCGGTGCTGCGGGCCGCGCAAAGCGAATGGGGAATGCACGATGGCGACGGCGAATTGCAGCAATTCGTGCAGCGACTGGCCATGCACCTCACGAACTGGCACGCCACGACCTTCCTGGTCGGCGAGTACATGACGCTCGAGAGCGAGGCGAATCCGGTCTTCACCGTCGCCGACGGCATCGTGTGGCTTTCGCAGAGCATCCACCGCAACTCGATGGTGCGCAAAATGCAGGTGACCAAGATGCGCGGCCACGCCACGATCGCCGGCCTGCACACGTTTCGCATCGGCGACGATGGCCTGCAGGTCTTCCCGCGCACGATCCTGACCGGAGCCACCGAGACGGCTCACGGCTCGCACGGCGAGGGGCTCCGTGGATCGCTGTCGATGGGCGTACCGCTGCTCGACGACATGATGGGAGGCGGTTTGCCGGCGGGCTATTCGCTGTTGATCGCCGGGCCGTCGGGCTCGGGCAAGTCGCTGCTGGCGACCGCCTTTCTTGCCGAGGGCGTGCGGGTCGGTGAGAAGGGCGTCATCGCCGCATTCGAGAAGAGCCCGAGCAAGACGCGCAACCCACGTCTCGACGATCTGATCTCGCAAGGGCACGTGGGCGTCGTCGAAACGCGCGCCCTCGATCTGTCGATCGACGAAACCCTGTTTGCGCTGACCGACATGATCCGGCGTACCGGCGCCTCGCGCGTCGTCATCGATTCGCTGTCGGGCTTCGAGCTGGCGCTCGCGCCGACCTTTCGCGAGGATTTCCGCGAATCGTTGTACCGCATGGTCGCGGCGCTCACCGACCTGGGTGCGACCGTGCTCATGATCTCCGAGCTCGAAGACCGCTACACCGACCTGCGCTTTTCCCCCTACGGTGCCGCCTTCCTCACCGACGCGATCATCGTCCAGCGTTACGTCGAGATGCGTGGCGAGTTGAGGCGAGTCCTGGCCGTGGTCAAGGTTCGCAACAGCAGGCACAGTCACGAGCTGCGCCTGTTCGACATCACCGATGCAGGCATCGTCATCGGTGCGCCGACGCCCGGCATCGAGGCGCTTCTGACGGGACATCCGCGGCCGGTCGCAATGGTCGCGAACGCGGCGAACGACAAGCCAGGTTGAGATCGTGCAACCCGGCGAGCCCCATCAGAGAACACTGCGTGAGCGCGAGGACGCGCTCGTCGATCGCGAAGCGCTATTGCGCCTGCGCGAAGAGGCGATGGCGCTGCGCGAAGAGACGCAGCGTTTCGCCGCCGCGGCACAGCAGGAGATCGAGACCCGCAACCGGGAGATGCGCCAGGCCAACGAGAACCTCGTCATCGCCACCCTGCAGGCCGGGCGGCTGAACGACGCGGCCGGCCTGGCGCACCGGCAGCAGGACGAATTCCTGGCGATGCTGGCGCACGAGCTGCGCAATCCGCTCGCGTCGATTCGCAGTGCCGCGGCGCTGCTCGTGCGACTGGATGAAAGCGCGCCGGTGCCGCCGTTGATCCATCAGGTACTCCGGCGCCAGGTCGAGCACATGGCCCGGCTTCTCGACGACCTGCTCGATGCCTCCCGCATCACGAGCGGGAGGGTGCGCTTGCAGCGCCGGCCGACCCGCCTCGACGAGTTTGTCGGTCACGCGGCGCAAACCTGCAGTGCCCTGATCGAGCTGCAGCATCAGCAATTCACGCTGGATTTGCCGGAGACGCCGATCTACGTCGACGGCGATCCGGTGCGACTGGCCCAGGTGATGGGCAACCTGTTGCACAACGCCGCCAAGTACACCGACCCGGGCGGCGCCATTGCGATCCGCGCCCGCGCGCTTCGAGATCAGGTTGAAATCCGGATCAGCGACGACGGCATCGGAATTGCGGCCGACGTCCTGCCCCATATCTTCGACCTGTTCACGCAGAACGACCGCTCGCTGAGCCGCAGCCAGGGCGGCCTGGGCATCGGCCTGACGGTCGTGCGCCGCATGGTGGAGCTGCACGGCGGTAGCGTCGAAGCGCGCAGCGGCGGGGTGGATCTCGGCAGCGAGTTCATCGTCACCCTGCCGCGCATCGACCCCGTGGCCGAACAAGCGGTCGAGACGAATGAAACGGCTGCGCCGGCAACGGCGAGCGTCCTGCTGGTCGACGACAACGTCGATGCCGGCGAGGTGATGGCGATGCTGCTGCGCCTGTCGGGGCATCGAGTGGCGACCGCACTCGACGGTCCGGGCGCGCTCGCACTCTTCGAAGCGGGCCGCCCGCAAGTCGTGCTGTGCGACATCGGGTTGCCGGGCATGGATGGCTACGAAGTTGCCAGGCGCATGCGCAAGGAGGGAGACGCGCCCATGCTTCTCATGGTCGCCCTCACCGGCTACGGGGGCGCGACCGATCGCGAGCGTGCGCTCCTGGCCGGGTTCGACCATCACCTCGTCAAGCCGGCCGACCCCGAGCAAGTGCTTCGCCTGATCGAGACGTTTCTGAAAACGGCGCTGCCGGCATCATGAAGAATGACCCGTTCTCGGCTCGGGCGCGATCTCGTGAACGATGAATCGGTCGAGCGCAACGCGATCGCGGCCGCTCGAGAGGTCGCGCAGCTGGATGCTCGCGCGCAAAGGCTACGTGAGGAGATAGCCACGCTGCGCCGTGAGCGGGCCGACCTGGATCAAGACCTCGACGGGATGCGCGCGTTGCAGCTCCTGGAGGCCAACGAACGGCTGGTGCTCGCTGCGCTGCATTCCGATTCGGTTGCAGAGGCGGCGGTGAGCGACTTGGGCGAGCTCGCCCGCTCGAGCCAGCGCGACACCTTGACCGACACGCCCAACCGCGCGTTGATGCTCGACCGCCTGGAGTCGGCCCTCGCCATGGCCCGGCGGCGAGGAACCCGCGCGGCGGTGCTTTTCGTCGACCTCGATGACTTCAAGAAGATCAACGACACGTTGGGCCATGCCGTCGGTGACGACGTGATGCAGTGGGTGGCGCGTCGCCTGGAGGCCGTCGTTCGACATTCCGATACGGTAAGCCGGCACGGTGGCGACGAGTTCCTGGTGCTGCTGACGGAAATATCCGTGGCCTCGGATGCTGAACCGATCGCAGAGAAGATACTTTCGGCGCTTGCCGCGCCTTGCGGTCTGGACAGCCATGTGCTGCACCTGTCGGCCAGCATCGGTATTGCGATCTTTCCCGAGGACGGTGACGATTCGGCGACCCTCATTGGTTGCGCCGATGCTGCGATGTACCGCTCGAAGCGGCGCGTGCGCGGGGGATTCGAGTTTCACGCCGGTCCAGTCGCACCGCGGCGTGGCGGCGGCTCCTGAGCGGCTCGGCCATCCGTGCCGGCCCTGCGGCCTTACCAGACAGAGACGAAGCGGTCGACGCGAGCAGCCTGGAGAACGGCAGAGAGATTCGACTCGAGCGACTCGGCCGGCCGTCGATCGCCCAGGAATGCATTGCGCCTCGCGAACCACAGCGCGACGCCCCATTCGTCGAGTTCCTTGTCGAGCTCGGAGCGAACCTGAAGCACGCTCGATCGCAAGGAAAGGTCGCCGAGCTCGAACTGGAGCATTGGCACCCATCGCGTGCCACGCCACTCGAAACTGAACACCTGGTTCGAGGCGATCAATCGCGCGAGACTGTCGTTTGTGTCGGGATGCCGATCCTGCAGCATGCGCGAAAGATCCTCCTCCCAGGCGACGCCTCCGCTCGAGCGAAACGCCGCACATAAGGCGTCGAACGACTGTTCGTCGACCCGATCGCCGATGTCGTCCTCGAGAAGAGTCGAGGACTCGACGCGAGACACGAGCCCCTTGTGTTCACGGACAGGTTCGGCGAATTGCATGACGGTTGGAAGAGTTGCGGGTTCTGCTTTGACAAGTAGCAAGGTAGAAGTTTCGCTTCGAGTGGCAGCGCAGTCGGTGCGATCGCGCACATAGCGTGAGGTGAGTCTTCGAGGCAGACGATCATGTCGTTCGCTCGCACAGGGCGCAATGACCTGTCGCCGCGAAAAGGATGCTTTCTTGCGAATACTTACCAGGCAACGTCGATACTGGGGGCCGAGGCATTGCATGCCTTTCCACGTCCAGTTCTCGTGCTCGGTGGCGCCGAGCGCGTCGAGATCGATGACGGTTTGCCACGGAACGTCGGGCTTGCGATAGTCGCTTGCGATAGTCGGCGAGCGTGGCTCGGCGCAGGATGCCGCGCTTGTGCAGGTCGTCTTGCCAGAAGTTGTAGAGCCAGTCGCCGCGCCGGGTCACGCTCGGGATGCGGCTCTGCGAGTTGAAGAT
>JBDTIO010000136.1:0-7528 GCA_039936375.1 Caldimonas sp.
CAGCGCCTACTCGACGGGTGAGCTCGACAAATACCGCACTCGCATCGAACGCACGCCCACCGGCAGCGACATCTACATCAGCCATCGCGGCATGGTCGAGGTCTATACCGGGCAGGCTAAAGAAAGCACGGTCTGGCAGCCGCGGCCGGCCGACCCGGAGCTCGAGGCCGAATTTCTGTCGCGCCTGATGGTCAGGCTCGGCGCCAAGGAGGAGCAGGCGAAGACGCTGGTGGCCGCCGCCGCCGCGGCGCCCGCCGGACCGGCGCACGCGCGGCTCCTTGCCGACCGACCCGGGCCGACCCTGCAGGTCGACGACAACTTCGACCGCGCCTGGCGCCGTGTCGGCGTGGCGCTGGATCGCAGCGGCTTCACGGTCGAAGATCGCGATCGCACCCAGGGCATCTACTTCGTCCGCTACGTCGACCCGAAATTCGCCGGCCGCGACGAGCCGAATCTCTTCTCGCGCCTATTAAGCTTCGGCCGCAAGAAGACCGACGACGGCTCGCCAGTCAAGTACCGCGTCAAGGTCACGGGCGATGGCGCCAGCAGCAGCGTCACCGTCCTCGATTCGCAGGGCCAGCCGGAGAACAGCGACAACGGCAAGCGAATCGCCGGGCTCCTGCTCGACGACCTCAAGTGATCCGAAACAGCCGACTCGCGGCGTGATCCGCTTTAGAAGCCTGGGCAGCGGCAGCAGCGGCAACGCCGCCGTCGTCGAAGCAACGAGCGGCATCACGACCACGAGGCTCCTGGTCGACGCCGGCTTCTCGCTGCGCGAGCTCGAGACGCGGCTGGGGCGAGCCGGCCTCGGCGTCGACGACCTCGACGCGATCTTCGTCACGCATGAGCACGGCGACCACGTCGGCTGTGCCACCACCCTGGCCACCCGGCACGGCCTGCCGCTCTGGATGAGCCGCGGCACCTGGAGCGCGATCGGCGAAGCAGTCGCGCCACCCGGCCTTCGCTTTGCCCGCGACGACGAGAGCATTGCCGTCGGCGACCTCGAGTTGCTGCCGTTCACCGTCGCCCACGACGCCGCCGAGCCGCTGCAGCTGCGTTGCAGCGACGGCTGCGTGCACCTCGTCGTCCTCACCGACCTCGGTTCGATCACGGCGCACATGATCGAGCGAGTCGGCGGCTGCGATGCGCTCATTCTCGAATGCAATCACGACGCGGTGATGCTGGCCGGCTCACGCTATCCGCCGTCGCTGAAGGCGAGGATCGGCGGCCGCTTCGGCCACCTGAGCAACGCGGTCGCAGAGGAGATCCTGGCCCGCTGCATGAGCAGCCGGCTGTGTCACGTCGTCGCGGCCCACCTCAGCCGCGAGAACAACCGGCCCGACCTGGCGCGAGCCGCGCTCGCCGGCACGTGGGGCGGAGCGAGCGGCGCGGAGATCGTCGTCGCCGATCCGAATGCGGGCTTCGACTGGCTGCAGATCGGCTGACCGGGGCTCGACGCGCCAGCCCGGTCGACTGCGGGCGTCAGTGGATCTTCGCCGCCTCGACTTCCATCTGCGTCACCAAAGAGTCCATCTGGTCGACGACCGCCTGGGCGGTGGCGCGCTGCGTCAGGTCGACGCCGGCCTTTTTCAGCTGCTCCATCGGATGATCGTTGCCGCCGCTGCGCAGCAGCGTCAGGTAGCGCCCGGTCGCCGCCTGGCGTGACTCCGAGGAGCCGGTCGTCATCGCATTGAAAAGCCTGGCCGATGAGGCGAAGCAGGTAGCGTACTGATAGACGTAGTACGGGGTGTTGAAGAAATGCGGGATCCGCGCCCAGGTGAACATGTAGAAGTCGTCCACCGTCAAGGCGTCGCCCCAGTATTCCTTCAGCAGGCCGGCGTAGAGTGTGTTGAGCACGTCGGTCGTGAGCGGTTGTCCCTGCTCGACCAGACGATGCGCACGCAACTCGAAGTCGGCGAAGAGCACCTGCGTGTAGAAGGTGCCGACGATCGAGTCGACGGCATGCTGGAGCAGCAGGAAGCGCTCCTTCGGGTCGGTGGTCTGCTCGAGGAGCTGGTCGAGCAGGAAGCGCTCGTTCGTGGTCGAGGCGACCTCGGCGACGAAGATCGTGTAGTCGGCCGTCACGAACGGCTGCGTCTCGTACGACAGCACCGTGTGCATCGCATGGCCGGCTTCGTGCGCGAGCGTGAACGCCGCGTCGAGCGTGTCGTTGTAGTTCATCAGCAGGTACGGCCCGACGCCGTACACGCCGGCGTTGTAGGCGCCGCTGCGCTTGCCCGGGTTCTCGTAGACGTCGACGCGACCGCCCGAGACGAAGCGGCGGTACTTGCCGACGTAGTCCGCGCCGAGCGGCGCCACCGACTCGATCGCCAGCTCGCGCGCCTGCTCATACGGATAGGTCTTGTCGCTGGCGAATAGCGCCAGCGAGGCGTCGTAGAGGTGGTAGCTGTCGAGCTCCAACACCTTCTTGCGCAGACGGGCGTAGCGCTGCAGCGGCGCCGTGCCGGCCTTCGTCGCATCGACCAGCGCCTCGACCACCGCGCGCGGCACGGCATTGCCGTTCAGGGCGGCATCGAGCGTGCTGTCGAAGTTGCGCGCCTGCGCCAGATACCAGTCGCGCTGCAGCAGGCCGTTGTAGATCGACGCGTAGGTGTTCGCGGTGGCCCCGTAGGTGCCGACGTGGGCCGCCGCGGCCCGGGCGCGATCGTCCTGGTTGCGGTCGCTGTCGAGCAGCGCCGCGTAGTTGCCAGGCGTCAGCGTCACCTCCTTGCCGTCCGCGGTCTTGATGGTCGGAAACTTGATGTCGGAGGTACTGAGCTCGGAATAGATCGCCGCCGGCGCGGCGTTCAGCTGGCTGCTCAGCGACAGCAGCCGCTCGCCCTTGTCGTCGAGCACGTGGGCCTGGCGGCGATAGCTGTCGAGAATCGGAAATCGATACGGCGCGAGCGCCGGCGTCTCGGCGATCCAGGTCGTCATCGACGCTTCTGGAATCTTCAGCAGCTCCGGCGTGAACCAGGCCGACGCGGTCTCGAACCTGGCGAACACGGCAGTGACGCGCTGAAAGCGCCCCGAGACCGCCTGATCGCGGGTGTCAATGTCGCGCTGCAGCTGCGGATAGCGATACAGGCGATATTGCAGCTTGCCGATCTCGTCGAACGCCTGGTAGGCCGTGAGTACAGCGGCCGGCCCCTGGACGAGCGTGCCCTTGAGGGCGGCAAACGCGTTCATCTTCGCGTCCATGTCGCGCATACCCGCTTCCCAGGCGTCCCAGCTCGGATAGATCGCCGAGAAGTCCCACTTGAACTCGGCGGGAGTGTCGGCCCGATTTCGAACCGTCGACGGCGCCGCCCCCGCAGCAGCAGTCAACGAAGTGGCGGAGGCGCACCGGGCACAGACGAGGCGAGTGAGCATCTTCACGAGGTGCGATGGGCAGCGCCCGATGGCAGTGGGAAAGTCCGAGACTGGCGCAGTGTTGCGCCCCGTAGCGCCGCGGTCAACTTGTCAAGAACGCAATGCAAAGAGCCGCCCGAAGGCGGCTCTTGCGCTCGAGCCGACGCTCTACTTCTGCGCGGCCGAAGCGGCGTCCATGGCCGACGAGGCAGCCATGGCAGCCGACGACGCGGAGTCCATCGCTGCCGAGGCAGCCATCATGCTCGACGAAGCCGCCGAGTCGGCCATCGGCGTGGTGGCCGGAGCCATCGTTGCGGGCGTGGTCGTGGTGGTGGTGGTCGAGGTGTCTTCCTTCTTGCTGCAGGCGGTAAAGGATACGGCGGCCGCGAGCGTAACCATGAGCAATGCTGTTTTCATATTTCTCCTCGATTCAGGTGGTTCGGACAATTCCGGTAATTGTGGGAACCCCTTGCTCGAGGACCCCATCGTCAAAGACAAGGAAAGCTATGGCATTTCCCGTGCCTAACTGCTCATTATAGGCACCTTAGGGGCTTTCCCTAGAGGCCCAGCGTCGTCACCGGGAAGGCTTCGACAGAGCGTTGCAAAAGCGCGTCAATCGATTCACGGCAGTCGACTTGGTCCGAAGGCCGGCCCGACACGGTGCCGCGGTAGCGAACGCGATCGAGCAGGCAAACGCTGACGAGCCCGGGGACGAAAAGCAGTGTCGGCACCTGGTCGGCTTCGATCTCCTCGGTCGCCCGGCACTGGATGACATGCGCCCATTGCCCTCGCCACGCCGCGAAACGCGGGGCCCGCCGCGCAACGTCATCGAAGCTGTGCGCGATGACGACGAACTTGCACCGCGACGAAACCCACTGCGACAACGAAGCGACCAGCGCGGGCTCGTTGAGCGGCCAGTCGTTGAAGTTCGGATCGACGAGACAGATCTCGGCCGCGTCGTGTTGCGCGGCCCCGACCAGCGCTGCGCGCACTGCCTCGTGAAAGTCGTTTCTGGAAGCGATCTGGGCAATGCTTTCGCTGTTCATGACGGGCTCCGCTGAATCCTGCACCAGCCGGCCTCGGCCCAGCGCTCGAGCAGTTGTCTCGCGTCGGTGCCGAGGCGGCGCAAGCCCGCGCTATCCAGATGGCGCTCATCAGCGAGGCGGCGCAGCAGTTTCGCATCGCTGCCGCTCGGCCGACAGGACTCGCCGTTGGTGAAAACGCGATCTCCGTCGTAAAGCATGCGGGTTCGCCGATCGAGGACGACGCCGGCATCGACCGACAAGCCGGCACCGCGCTCGAACCAGGTGCCTGGCTTGGGCTCGCTCAACACTTCCCCGAGAGCACGGCCGCGTTCTTCGGCCCGCTGCAACGCGGCGTCGATAGCGGCATCGGCAAAACGACGAAGCGACGCAGGAATCCGTGCCGGGTGAGCGGTGGCCGGCTCGCCGGCGTCTGCGTAAAGCGTGTTTAAGCGATCTTCGGCGCCGGCGTCGGCAAGGGTTTCCGACAGCCGCTGCAAGGTTTCGCCAGCCAGGTCGGCAGCCCGCGGCGCGCGAAAGCCGATCGAGCATGTGATGCAAGGCCCGACCGCCGTCCCCTCGTGCGCCCAGCCGGGCGGCAGGTAAAGCATGTCACCCGGTTCCAGAAGCCAGTCGTGGCGCGGCCGGAAACCCGCCAGCATCTTCAGCGGCACGTCGTCGCGCAGGCGCGGCACGGCGACGTGGCCAATTCGCCAACGCCGCCGGCCGTGCGTTTGCAGCAAGAAGACGTCGTACGAATCGATGTGCGGGCCGACCCCGCCGCCATCGCTGGCGAACGAAAACATGGCGTCGTCGACACGGGCGTCGGCGATGAAGCGAAAGCGGCTCAGCAGGTCGTGCGCCGCGTCGTCGTGAAGATCGACTCCTTGCACCAGCAAGGTCCAGCCGCGCTTCGCGAGCGGTGGAAGCGCGCGACGCGCGATCGGGCCCGGCCGCACCGACCAGCGATCTCCGTCGTTGACGATGAGCCGCGACTCGACGCCGTCCTGCGCGGCGAGGGCGAAGAGGCGATGCCGGTCTATGCCCGGCGCCCCCTCGACCATCGCCGCGCGAACCAGGAGCGGCTGCTTCTGCCAGTGAACACGCATGAACTCGGCGGCCGACAAGCCCCCGAGCAGCGGCAGCGCGACGTCAGGCTTCATGGGTCATTGTGCGATGATCGTTCGATGCAAATTGCTGCACCCTGCGTCGTCAGTCTGACCTGGCATCTGGCCGATGCGCAGGGCCAGGACATCGACGAGCTGGCCGAACCGGTCGAATTCTTCTACGGCGGCGACGACCTGCTCGCCAAGGTCGAAGAGGACCTTGCCGGCCACGAAACCGGCTATGCGACGACGCTCCATCTCGAGCCCGAGCACGCCTTCGGCGACTACGATCCAGAGCTCGTCTTCTTCGAGGACCGCGCTCTTTTTCCCGAATCGATCGAGCCCGGCATGCAGTTCGACGGGCCGCCGCCCGGCGCCAAGACGCTCGGCCTTTCCACCGACGCGATCTACATCGTCACCGAGGTCTATCCCGATCACATCGTCCTCGACGGCAATCATCCGTTGGCCGGCATCGCGCTTCGTCTGGCGCTGACAGTGCGCGACGTGCGCGAGGCGACGGCCGACGAGATCGAGGCCGGCACAGTCGGCACGTCGGCGGTCAGTGTGCTCGCCAACGCGCCGCCGAACGCCCGGCTGCACTGAGCCGCGCAGCGGCGCCGGCTCGTTCGGCAAGGTGGCCGAACAGTGCCCTCGTGATCATCGAAGGGTTCTGCGAGCCGAGCGGTCGCCTCTGCGGCCGGCGCCGCGGCCGGCGACGCTTCGCGTTCGCGCGCGCTCAAGCGCGGCCCGTGGAGCCGAAGCCGCCGCCGCCGCGCCCGCTCTCGTCGAAAGACTCGACGACGTGAAATCTTGCCTGCACCACCGGCACGACCACCAACTGGGCGATGCGCTCCAGCGGCTGCACCGTGTACGCCGCACTGCCGCGGTTCCAGCAGCTCACCATCAGCGGCCCCTGGTAGTCGGAATCGATGAGACCGACCAGGTTTCCGAGCACGATGCCGTGCTTGTGGCCCAAACCCGAGCGCGGCAGGATCATCGCCGCCAGCGACTGATCGGCGATGTGAATCGCCAGACCGGTCGAAATCAGCTCGGCCTGGCCGGGAGCCAGGATCAGCGGCGCGTCGAGGCAGGCGCGCAGGTCGAGGCCGGCGCTGCCGGCCGTGGCGTAGTGCGGCATCTGCCCGGCGATGCGCGCATCGAGAATGCGGACATCGATGTTCGCGCCAGCGTTCATCACGAGCCGGGTTGGGTATGCGCCGCGAGCCGAGTCGCGATCTCGGCGACCAGCCTTCGGGCGAGCACCAGCTTGCCGGCGCGCGGCCATTCGTGATCGCCGGCCGGGTCGACGAGCGTGATCGCGTTGTCGTCGCCACCGAACGTGGAAGCGCCGATGTTGGCGACGATCAGCGGCACGCGCTTTTTGACCAGCTTGGCGCGCGCGTACTCCAGCAGGTTCTCGCTCTCAGCCGCGAAGCCGACGCAGTACGGCGGCTTCGGCAAGGCGGCGACGGCAGCCAGGATGTCCGGGTTTTCGGCCAGCTCGAACGTCGGCACGGTGCGGCCTTCGATCTTCTTGATCTTTGCTTCGGCGACGCCGACAACGCGCCAGTCGGCCACCGCCGCGGTGGCGACGAAGACATCGCTGTCGCGTGCCGCGGCGAGCGCTGCGGCGTGCATTTGAGCGGCCGTCGTCACGTCAATGCGCCGGACGTGCCGCGGCGTCGCCAGCGCGACCGGCCCGGCGATCAGCGTGACCTCGGCGCCGGCCTCGGCGGCGGCGCGGGCGATTGCGAAGCCCATCTTTCCACTCGAGCGATTGGTGAGGCCGCGCACCGGGTCGATCGGCTCAAACGTCGGCCCGGCGCTGACGAGCACGCGCCTGCCAGCGAGCAGCTTGGGCTCGAAAAATGCGACCAGCTCGTCGCGCAACTCAGTCGGCTCGAGCATGCGGCCGTCGCCGAATTCGCCGCACGCCTGGTCGCCGCTCCCGGGACCGAGCACGGTCGCGCCATCAGCCCGCAGCTGGCTGAAGTTGCGTTGCGTCGCCGGATGCGCCCACATCTCGCGATTCATGGCCGGGGCCACAAG
>JBDTIO010000137.1:0-2601 GCA_039936375.1 Caldimonas sp.
GTCTACAGCGACAAGAGCGCCAAGGAGGAGTTGCGCCTGGCCAAGGAATCGGCCCTGACCGAGGTGATGAGCGAAAAAGACCTGGGCAAACGCATCAAGCTGCTCGAAAAGCAGATGCTCGAGCACGCCCGCAATCTCGAGTTCGAGAAAGCGGCGCGCGTTCGCGACCAGCTTGCGGCGCTGCGCGAACAAGCCTTCGGCGCGCCGGGGGTCGACAATGTCATCCCGCTCCCCATGCCCATGCCCTTGAAGCGGAACTAATCGGCTCAATCTCGACCAAATTAGTCGGCTTCCTTTATACTTGAGCAAATCGCTCGGGTAAGGAAGAAAGCGTCGCCGGCCTGGTTTTTGCCAAGCCGGCGATAGCCGCTGAAGACAGCGTTCCGACACCGCACCGAGGAGTTATTGCATGCGTTTGACCACCAAAGGCCGTTTTGCCGTCACCGCGATGATCGACCTCGCCTTGCGTGAGCACTCCGGGCCGGTCGCCCTGGCTGCGATCAGCGCCCGGCAGCAGATTTCGCTTTCCTACCTGGAGCAGCTGTTCGGCAAGCTGCGCCGGCACGAGCTCGTCGAAAGCACCCGCGGCCCGGGCGGCGGCTATTCGCTTGGCCGCAAGTCCGAGGAAATCACGGTCGCCGACATCATCGTCGCGGTCGACGAGCCGATCGATGCCACCGGCTGTGCCGGCAAGGAAAACTGCATGGGCGACGACGCAGGCCGCTGCATGACGCACGACCTGTGGGCCAGCCTCAATTCCAAGATGATCGAGTTCCTCGATTCGGTGTCGCTGAAGAAGCTGGTCGACGAGCAGCTCGCCAAGGGCATCTCGATCGAAGAGCATCCGATCAAGCGCGCGATCTCGACGCAGCCGGTCGTCAAGCCGATCAAGATCACGGCGCCGAACTCGGTGTTCGCATTCGGAGCCGCTTTCTCGAAGTAACACGTCCCGTTTCATGGACATGACCCCGCATTTCCCGATCTACATGGACTACGGCGCCACGACGCCGGTGGATCAGCGCGTCGTCGACGTGATGATTCCGTGGTTGCGCGAGCACTTCGGCAACCCGGCGTCGCGCAGTCACGCCTGGGGCTGGGAAGCCGAAGCGGCGGTCGAGAAGGCGCGCGAGGAAGTCGCCGCGCTGGTCGGTGCCGACCCGCGCGAGATCATCTGGACCTCCGGCGCCACCGAGTCCGACAACCTCGCCCTGAAAGGCGCCGCGCAGTTCTACAAGACGCGCGGCAAGCACCTCGTCACCGTCAAGACCGAGCACAAGGCCGTGCTCGACACGATGCGAGAGCTGGAACGCCAAGGCTTCGAGGTGACCTACCTCGACGTCGAGGAAGACGGCCTGCTCGACCTCGGCAAACTGAAGGCGGCGCTGCGTCCCGACACGATCCTCGTTTCGGTGATGTACGTGAACAACGAGATCGGCGTGATCCAGGACATTGCCGCCATCGGCGCGATGTGTCGCGAGCGCAGCATCATCTTTCATGTCGACGCGGCGCAGGCGACGGGCAAGGTCGTGATCGACCTGGCGACGCTGCCGGTTGACCTGATGAGCCTGGCCTCGCACAAGACCTACGGCCCGAAGGGCATCGGCGCGCTCTACGTGCGCAGAAAGCCGCGCGTGCGGATCGAAGCGCAGATGCACGGCGGCGGCCATGAGCGCGGCATGCGCTCGGGTACCTTGCCGACGCACCAGATCGTCGGCATGGGCGAGGCGTTTCGCATCGCCCGCGAGGAAATGGGCACCGAAAGCGAGCGCATCCGCATGCTGCAGAAGAAGCTGATCGATGGCCTGTCGGGCATCGAGCAGACATTCCTCAACGGCCACCCGACGCAGCGCGTGCCGCACAACGTCAACATGTCGTTCAACTTCGTCGAAGGCGAGTCGCTGATCATGGGCGTCAAGGGCATCGCCGTATCGTCTGGCTCGGCCTGCACGTCGGCAAGCCTGGAGCCGAGCTACGTGCTGCGCGCGCTCGGCCGCAGCGACGAGCTCGCCCATTCGAGCCTGCGCATGACGATCGGCCGCTTCACGACCGAAGAGGAAATCGACTACGTCGTCATGACCTTGAAGGATCGTGTCGCCAAGCTGCGCGACCTGTCGCCGCTCTGGGACATGTACAAGGAAGGCGTCGATATCAGTTCGATCCAGTGGTCGGCGCACTGATCGAACGCAGGATCCAATTGGAGAAATGAAATGGCATACAGCGCGAAAGTCGTCGAACACTATGAGAATCCGCGCAACGTCGGCTCCTTCGACAAGGGCGACGAAACGGTCGGCACCGGCATGGTCGGCGCACCGGCCTGCGGCGACGTGATGAAGCTGCAGATCAAGGTCAACCCGGTCACCGGGCTGATCGAGGATGCCAAGTTCAAGACCTACGGCTGCGGCTCTGCGATCGCGTCGAGCTCGCTCGTCACCGAATGGGTCAAGGGCAAGTCGCTCGACGAAGCACTGACGATCAAGAACTCGCACATCGCCCAGGAGCTGGCCTTGCCGCCTGTGAAGATCCACTGCTCGATCCTTGCCGAAGACGCGATCAAGGCGGCGGTGAGCGACTACAAGGCCAAGAGCGCAGTCAGCCGTGCTC
>JBDTIO010000138.1:0-4214 GCA_039936375.1 Caldimonas sp.
AACAGGGCCAGCGCGATCAGCAGCAGCACGAGGCCACCGACCATCACGCTGCTCGCCGCCGATATAGCCGCGGGCAATGGCAAGGCGAGGATGCCGGCGAACTCCATCACGTGGCTCTTCAGCCAGAGGGCACCGATCGTGCCAAGCACGAGGGCGAGGATGCTTCCCTTGACCGTGTCGACGAGCTGCTGCTTCGAAAAGACACGGCCGATGCCGGCGAAGGGATTGAGGAACTGGAACTTCGGCCCGAGCGGCTTCAAGGTCCAGGTCCAGCCGCTCATCGCGAAGCCACCAGCGATGGCGACGACGATCATCGCCGCGCCGAACGGCAGCGCCGCCCAGGCCCAGGTCGCCGTCAGGTCGCCCAGACGCTGGCTCATCGCGCCGGCGCCAAGGGCCTGGGCGCGATCGAAACGGAGCGAGCTGGCGACCGCTTCCTTCAGCACCGCCGCGGCGTGCGGCGCACCGGTAGCGACGAGGGCGCTGCCGGCGGCGATCGCGGCGAAGTGACCGAGGTCGCGCGAGCGAGCGACCTGCCCATCGTCGCGCGCCTTGTCGAGACGGCGCTGCGATGCGGGAAGGTTCTTGTCTTGTGCGGAGGTGTCGGCCATGGCAATAGTCGCTGCTGCCAGGGATTGTTCCGGCAGGCTCCCAAAACTTGAGGCCGATAAGCGACCGTAAGGCCGCGCATTTCGGTGCTTGCATCCGCCGTTACACGGGTCGCGTAGATGTTGTTACCGAGACGGCCGATCCCGTGCCGCCGAGGACAGCAAGCACATTCGATCCACAACCAAAGGACAAGCATGAAACTCGTCAAACTGGCCGCCATCGCGCTGGCCGCAACGTTGTCGACGGCCGCCTTCACGGCCTCGGCGCAGGTGATGGTCGGCGGTGCGCCGATGTATTCCAACAAAGACATCATCGACAACGCCGTCAACTCCAAGGACCACACCACCCTGGTGGCCGCGGTCAAGGCCGCCGGCCTGGTGCAGACGCTGAAGGGCCCGGGCCCGTTCACCGTCTTCGCCCCGACCAACGAGGCCTTTGCGGCGCTGCCTGCCGGCACCGTCGACACCCTGCTCAAGCCAGAGAACAAGGCGACGCTGACCAAGGTGCTGACGTATCACGTCGTTGCCGGCAAGATGGATGCGGCGGCGCTGACCAAGGCAATCGACGCGGGCGGCGGCAAGGCCAAGCTCACGACCGTATCGGGTGGCACGCTCACGGCCACCAAGAGCGGCAACACGATCATGCTGACCGACGAGAAGGGCGGCACCGCGCGAGTAACCATTCCCGATGTCATCCAGTCGAACGGCGTGATCCACGTCGTCGACAAGGTGCTGCTGCCGGCGTAAGGCATTCGCCTGCGCAGCGTGAACGCGGCCTTTGGGCCGCGTTTTTGTTTATTCCGCCGGAAAGAGGCGCGGCGCGGCGCGGCGCAGCTTGCCTTCCAGAATGGCCCGCGTGAACGGCTTGACGATGTAGCCGGCCGCACCGTCCTGGGTGCAGCGAACGATGTCATCCTTCTTCGCCTCGGCGGTGACCATGAGCACTGGCAGGTGGCGCAGCCGTTCGTCCTTCTTGATCGCCGACAGCAACTCGAAGCCGTTCATTGTCGGCATGCCGATGTCGGTGATGACGAAATCGAACTCCGAGCCGCGCAGCTTCTCGAGTGCGGCGACGCCGTCGGCGGCTTCGTCGACCGCATCGATCTTCATCTCGCGCAGCAGGCCGCGCAGGACACGGCGCATGGTCGAGAAGTCGTCGACGATGAGAAAACGCATGGTGCGGCCGCCTGCTAGCGCTCCGGACGCAGCCGCGGCGACGGCGCCGCCGGGCTCGCCAGGGCCGCCTCGGTTGCCGCCGCCAGATCGGCTTCGCCCAGATCGGGCGAGAGCTTCAGCAGGCGATCCTCGGCCTCCCGGTTCATGACGATGATGCTGATGCGCCGGTTGAGAGGGCTTTGCGGATCCCCGGGAACGAACAGTTTGCTCGAGGCCATGCCCTGGACCAGCAGCATCCGGTCGTCGGGCAGCCCGCCGGCGACGATCTCGCGCCGCGACGCGTTGGCCCGGTCGCTCGACAGCTCCCAGTTGCTGTAGCCGCGCTCGCCTCCGGAAAACGGCTGCGCGTCGGTGTGGCCTTCGAGCGTGATGTGGTTCGGCACGTCGGACAGGACGTGGCCGATCTCGCGCAGGAGCTCGCGCATATAAGGCTTGACGATGGCGCTGCCGCTGTCGAACATCGGCCGGTTCTGCTCGTCGGTAATCTGGATGCGCAGGCCGTCGCGCGTCATGTCGAGACGGATCTGCGACTTCATCGCCTCCAGCTTCGGGCTCGCCGCGAGCGCCTCCTCGACCTTGTTCTTCAGCGCTTCCAGGCGCGCCAGCTCTGCCCGCTTCTGCTCGGCCTGCAATGCTTTCAGGTTGAGCAGCTTGCGCTTGGCCGGCACGTCGCCGTCCTTGACCTGGCCCGTCGAGCGCGACAGGTCGGCGCCACCGCCATGCACCACCGACGACGAATCGCCCGAACCGGTGCCGCCCATCAACGACACCTTCAGCGGCGCGTTGAAGAAGTCGGCGATGCCCTTCTTGTCGCCTTCGGTCGTCGAGCCGAGCAGCCACATGAGCAGGAAGAACGCCATCATCGCCGTCACGAAGTCGGCATAGGCGATCTTCCAGGCGCCGCCATGCTTCGCGTGGCCGCCCTTGCGGATGCGCTTGATGATGATCGGTTGAAGCTTCTTGGAGTCGCCGGCCATTTCAGTTCTCCAGTGCCTCGCGGGCCGAGGCGATCGTCAGACCGTCGCAGGGCGACAGCGCTACCCGATCACGACGGTGAGGCGTTCTATGGAGCGAGGTAAAGGAGGAGAAGGCAGCCGCAAGCTGCCTTCGGGGGACATGAGCGCAATAGAGCGCCTCGGCGGCCTGATCTCGCCCCGAAAAACGAGGCATCACGCCTTCTTCCCCTTCACATGCCCTTCGAGCTCCGAGAACGTCGGCCGATCCTTCGAATACAGAACCTTGCGCCCGAACTCCACCGCTACTTGCGGCGCGTAGCCCTGCATGCTGGCAAGCAGCGTCGTCTTGATGCACTGCAATTCCTTCGAGCCCTCGTCGACCTTCTGTTCGATCAGGCCACCGAGCGGCTCGACCACCGCATAGGCCAGCAGAATGCCGAGGAACGTACCAACCAGCGCCGAGCCGATCATCCCGCCGAGCACCGCCGGCGGCTGGCCGACCGAGCCCATCGTGTTGACGACGCCGAGCACCGCCGCGACGATGCCGAAGGCCGGCAAGGCGCCGGCCAGCCGGGCCAGCGCGTTGACCGGGCCGTGCGCCTCGTTGTGATGGGTCTCGATCTCGCTGTCCATCAGGCTTTCGATCTCGTGCGAGTTGAGGTTGCCCGAGACCATCATGCGCAGGTAGTCGGTGATGAACTCGACGACATGATGGTCGGAGCCGACGACGGCGTACTTCTGAAAGATCGTCGACGACGCAGGATCTTCGACGTCTTTCTCGATCGCCATCAGGCCTTCCTTGCGCGCCTTCTGCAGGATGTCGTAGAGCAGCGCCATGAGCTCCATGTAGCGCGCCTTGGAATACTTGGAGCCTTTCAGGACGCCGGGAATCGCCGCCAGCGTGGCCTTGAGAACCTTCGGCTGGTTGTTGACGGCGAACGCGCCGAGCGAGCCACCGAGGATCGCCATCAGCTCGGTCGGCAGGGCGTGGATGATCACGCCGATGTTGCCGCCGTGCAGGATGAAGGCTCCGAAGATGCAGCCTAGTGCGACGCCGTAGCCGATCAGGACAACCATGGTGATTTGAATCCGGGTGCGCGCCCGCTGCCGATGCATGCGGGGCCATGCCATATATCGGCGCTGCCCCAGGTCACTTGAGTGTGCGGCGCCGAGCGTCGGGCCGATCGCCGCAACAGCGCCGGAATCTCGGCTTACAAGAAAGGCCGCGCACAAAAAAAGACGGGCCCCGAAGGACCCGTATTCAAAGCACAGAATGTGCTGGAGGAGACAAGCAAGAAAACCAGAGAACCCTGTTCTTCGACAGGATCCGTCGAACCTTTAGCGAATTCAGTGCATGCGGATCGAGCCGAGCGCCTTGCCCTTGCCGGCGCGCGCCGGCGGGCTGCACAGGCCGCACTCGTAGTGCTTGGCGATCTCGTGCGGGTGAGTGATGAACTGGCCGCCGCACTTCGAG
>JBDTIO010000139.1:0-4382 GCA_039936375.1 Caldimonas sp.
GGGCGGCTTCGGAGATGTCGTCCGAATACGCGAAGGCAGTCTTCTCGCCGGCGACGGCGCGCACGCCGACGCCCTGGTCGATGCCGAAGCTGCCGCTCTTGACGATGCCTTCTTCCAGGCTCCAGCCTTCGCTGCGCGTGTACTGAAAATAGAGATCGGCGTCGTCGATGCGATGTGAGGCGATGCTGGCAAGCGCCTTCGAGAGCGTCGCTTCGCTGAGGCCGAACGGCTCGAGCAGGAGCGACCTGGCGATGACGAGTCGCTCGATCGTCGGTTCGCGGGAAATCATGAGGGAGCGCCTCGGAAGTCGAAGCGGAATTGTAGAAGGCGTGCGCCTTTCACAGATCTTTACCCCTGCCCGGTCGGCTGCGATGCTGTCGCGTCGTTGAAGACAGGCGGGGTGCGCAACCCGTTCTCCCCACAGCTACTCACACTCATCCAAGGAAACACATCATGTTGAATCTCAAGACTCTCGCCCTCGGCACCGCACTCGCTGCCGCTTCGCTCGGTGCCTTCGCCCAGGTCACGACCACCACGACGCCGGCCACGCCCCGCGTAGATGCGCGCGAAGCGAATCAGCAAAAACGGATCGACGCCGGCGTCGCCTCGGGCCAGCTCAACGCCCGCGAAACCAACCGCCTCGACAAGCAGCAAGGCCGCATTGCCGCGACCGAAGCGAACGACAAGGCCGATGGCAAGATGACGGGCAAGGAGCATCGCCAGCTGACCCGCATGCAAAACCGCGCCAGCGCCAACATCCACAAGCAGAAGCACGACGCGCAAACCGCACCGGTCGCGCCGAAGGCCTGAGCCTTCGCGTCAGCGGCACTCAGCCCGCGTCGTCGCTTCGCGCGGCGCGGGCTTTCATTTCGAGGGCGCGCGCGTAGAGCTCGTTGCGCGGCCCGCCGCCGATCTCGGCGGCCAGTGTCACGGCCTGCTTGAGGGGCAGGGCGGCGAGCAACGGCGCGAGCAGCTTGTCGTAGGCGACGGCACTCGGATCCGACTCCGCCCCGGCTCGCGCGTGCAGAACGACGACGAATTCGCCGCGGGCCCGATTCGCGTCTGCCTCGAGCCACGCAGGCAAGGCGCTTGCCGGCATGGTCGCCACCGTCTCGAACTGCTTGGTCAGTTCGCGACAGAGGGTCGTCGTGCGATCGGCGCAGGCCGAGGCCAGCGCCGCGGCGAGCGATTCGATCCGGTGCGGCGCCTCGAACAGCACCTGCGTCGTTGGCGCTTGCGCGCAAGTCTCCAACGCGGCCGTTCGTTCCTTGCCCCGTGCCGGCAAAAAGCCGACGAAGCAGAAGCCGCCGGGCCGCGCATCCCCGGCGACGGCAAGAGCAGCCAGGGCGCTGCTGGCGCCCGGGATCGGCACGACGAGATAGCCAGCCTCGCGCACCGCCGCCACGAGCGCGGCACCGGGGTCGCTGATGGCCGGTGTGCCGGCGTCGCTGATGCATGCGATGCGCTCGCCGCGGGCCAGCCGCTCGATCACGCCGGGCGCCGCTTCGCGCTCGTTGTGCTCGTGCACGGCGAGGAGCGGCTTGGCGATGCCGTAGTGACGAAGCAGCGCGGCGCTATGCCGCGTGTCTTCGCAAGCGATGGCGTCGACGGTCGCCAGCACGTGCAGCGCCCGCAGTGTCAGGTCGGCCAGATTGCCGATCGGCGTGGCGACGACGTAGAGCGCCGGCGCGGGATACTGCTGGCCTCCGGCCGCTTCGGCCGCGGCCTGCACGAGCATCGATCGATCGGCCAACGAGGTTTGCCCTTTCGCACCGGATCATGACGACGACACCCGCGATCAAGGCGCTCGGCGACGTGGCCGAAGCGCAGGCCCTGGCCTATCTGGTCGAGTGCGACCTGGTGCCCGTCGAGCGCAATTATCGGGTCGCCCGCGGCCCGCGGGCCCGTGGCGGCGAGGTGGATCTGATTGCGCGCGACGCCGACGGCACGCTCGTCTTCGTCGAGGTGCGGGCGCGGCGGGATGCGCGGTACGGCGGCGCCGCGGCGAGCATCGGTGTCGCCAAGCAGCAGCGGCTCGTCTTTGCGGCGCGGCACTACCTGCGCCGGTTCGCCGTGCCGCCGCCGTGCCGCTTCGACGTCGTCAGCGTCGAAGGCGATCGCATCGAGTGGCTGTGCGCCGCCTTCGATGCTGCTTGAAGGCGCCCTGGCTTTCGGCGCTTTTGCGAATGACGAAAAGCCGGGTGAACCGACTCGCGAAATGCGTGTCATATGATCGGTGACCATGCTCGAACAACGCATCCAGCAGCAATTCTTCGACAGCGCGGATCTCAAGGACGCGGCCGCCGAACTGCTCTGCAAACCCATCGCCGACGCTGTCAGCGCGGTGGTCGGCAGCATCACCGGCGGCGGCAAGGTGCTGGCCTGCGGCAACGGCGGATCGGCCGCCGACGCGCAGCATTTCGCGGCCGAATTCGTCGGCCGTTTCGAGCGCGAGCGGCCGGGCTTGGCAGCGATCGCGCTGACCGTCGATACCTCCGTCCTCACCGCTGTCGGCAACGACTACGGCTACGAGGTCATTTTCTCCAAGCAGGTCGAAGCGCTCGGCGCGCCCGGTGACGTGCTGCTGGCGATGTCGACCAGCGGCAATTCCGCCAACGTGCTGGCCGCGGTCGAGGCGGCGCATCGCAAGGAAATGACGGTCGTCGCCCTCACCGGCAACGGCGGCGGCAAGATGCGCGACAAGCTGACCGAAACCGACGTACACATCTGCGTCCCGCACGAGCGCACGGCGCGCATCCAGGAAGTGCACCTGCTGGTGCTGCACTGCCTGTGCGATGCGGTCGACCTGCAGCTGCTCGGCGAACAGGAAAACACATGATCCGCTTCTTCTTCGAGACGCCCGCAACGCGTCGCTGGGCCCTGCCCTTCACGGGCGCGGTGCTTGCCATTGCATCGCTTTCGGCCTGCGCGCCGCTCATCATTGGTGGCGCCGTCGTCGGCGGGGCATTGGTCGCCACCGATCGGCGCACCACCGGCTCGCAGCTCGACGACGAGACCATCGAGCTGAAGGCGAACAGCCGGATGAACGATGCCTTCGGCGATCGGGCCCGCGTCAGCACGATCAGCTACAACCGGATGGTGCTGCTCACCGGCGAGGTTCCGACCGATGCCGACAAGACCACCGCCGAGCAGGCCGTCGCCCGCATCGACAACGTGCAGTCCGTCGTCAACGAGCTCGCGGTCGGGCCCTTGAATACGTTCGGCGAAAAGAGCAAGGACACGTTCATCACCGCCAAGGTCAAGGCCAGTCTCGTCGATGCGAAGGATCTGTTCGCCCAGTCGATCAAGGTCGTGACGCATCGCGGCACCGTCTACCTCATGGGTCGCGTCACCGAGCGCGAGGCGAACCGGGCGACCGAGGTCGCCCGCGGTGTTGTCGGTGTCGTGAAGGTTGTGCGCGTGTTCGAGATCCTGAGCGAGTCGGAGCTCGCCAACACGCAACCGAAGAGCTTGGCCCGGCCCGGCGCGCCGGCGGTGGCGCCGCTGGCGACGCCTGCGGCGGCGGAGTCTTCGCCGGTCAAGCCCTAACCGAGGCGTTTGATCAGGCTCGAGGTATCGAAGCGGCTGCCGCCGCCGGCCTGCAGGTCGGCGTAGAACTGGTCAACGAGCGCGGTCACCGGCAGGCGGGCACCGTTGTGCCGGGCTTCTTCGAGCGCCATGCCGAGATCCTTCCTCATCCAGTCGACGGCGAAGCCGAAGTCGAACTTGGCGTCGATCATGGTCGGGCCGCGGTTGTCCATCTGCCAGCTCTGCGCCGCCCCCTTTCCGATGACCTCGAGCACGGCCTTCATGTCGAGACCGGCCTTCTGGCCGAAGGCGATCGCTTCCGACAAGCCCTGCACGAGCCCGGCAATGGCGATCTGGTTGACCATCTTGGCGAGTTGGCCGGCGCCGCTCGGCCCGAGCAGCGTCATCGCCTTGGCGAAAGCCATGACCGCGGGGCGCGCCGCGTCGAACGCGGCCGGGTCGCCGCCGCACATCACGGTCAGGGCGCCGTTGACGGCGCCGAGGTTGCCGCCCGAGACCGGTGCATCGACGAAGGCGAAGCCGAGGCGCTTCGCCTCGGCTGCGAGCTCGCGCGCGACGCTAGCTGACGCCGTCGTGTGGTCGACGAAGATCGCGCCCTTGGCCATCAGCGAGAAGGCGCCGTCGCTGCCCGTCGTCACGGCGCGCAGGTCGTCGTCGTTGCCGACGCAGGCGAACACCAGCTCCGCGCCTTCGGCCGCAGCCGCCGGCGTCGGCGCACTGGCGCCGCCGTAAGTCTTCACCCATTCGGCCGATTTGGCCGCAGTGCGGTTGTAGACGGTGACTCGGTGGCCGGCGCCTGCGAGGTGGCCGGCCATGGGGTAGCCCATGACGCC
>JBDTIO010000140.1:0-18319 GCA_039936375.1 Caldimonas sp.
GCCGAAGCGACCTGGGACGATCTGCAACCGGTCGACACGCTCGGCCTCGAGGTCGGCTATCGGCTGATCGCCATGGTCGACAAGAACCGCCAGGGCGACCTGCTCGCGCGCATCAAGGGCGTGCGCCGCAAGTTCGCGCAGGACGTCGGCTTCCTGCCGCCACCCGTTCACATCCGCGACAACCTCGAGCTCAAGCCGAGCGCCTATCGGCTGACGCTGCGCGGCGCCACCGTCGGCGAAGGCGAGGCGTTCCCCGGCATGTGGCTGGCCATCAATCCGGGCGGCGCCGGGCTCACGACAGCGCTGATCGGCACCGCCACCACCGACCCGGCCTTCGGCCTGCCCGCCACCTGGATCGAGGAGCGCCAGCGCGAGGCGGCCCAGATGGCCGGCTTTACGGTGGTTGATTGCCCGACCGTCATCGCCACCCACCTTTCACACTTGATGCAGCTGCACGCCGCGCGCCTTCTCGGCCGCGTCGAGACGCAGCAGCTCGTGGAGCACGTCACCAAGCTGGCGCCCAAACTCATGGAAGACGTCGTCCCGAAGATGGTCGGCATCGCCGCCCTGCAAAAGGTGCTGCAACTGCTGCTCGAAGAAGGCGTGCACATCCGCGACATGCGCTCGATCGTCGAGTGCCTGGCCGAATACGCGGCCACCGTCACCGATCCGGCCGAGCTGGCCAAGCGGATCCGCGTCCACCTGGCGCCGTCGATCGTCCAGCAGATCTACGGGCCGACCAAGGAGCTCGAGGTCATCGCCATGGAGCCCGAGCTTGAGCGCATGGTCACGCAGGCCCTCAATTCACCGCACGGCGCCGCGCTTGACCCTGGCGTCGCCGACACCCTGACCAAGAGCGCCGCGCAGTCGGCCAAGCGTCAGGAAGACCTCGGTCACCCGGCCTGCCTGCTGGTGCCCGACATGATCCGCGCGCCGATGGCGCGCCTCCTCAGGCGTGCCGCGCCACGCCTGAAGGTGCTGTCGCACAGCGAGATTCCTGAAACGCATTCCATCCGCATCGGCTCGATCATCGGAGCAACATCATGACCCCCCACGCTCACGTTCGTTCGCTGCCCCCCCGCGGGGGGCGCGCCTCCCTTGAGGCGGCTCTGCGGGAGGCGTCATGAACGTCAAACGATTCACTGCGCGCACCTCGCGCGAAGCCCTTCGTCAGGTTCGCGAGCAGCTCGGCGTCGACGCCGTGGTGCTCTCGACCAAGCCTAGCGGCAGCGGCGTCGAGGTGCTGGCCATGGCACCGGAAGGCATGCGCCAGGTCGAGGCGATGTCCGATGGCGCGCCTGCCGCGGCGCCGCCGCGGAGCCTCGAAGCGTCGACAGCCGAGCAGGATGCCGCGCGCCTGGAGATGAGCACGCTGTCCTTCCAGGACTACGTTCGCACCCGCATGCTGAAGCGTCGCCAGGCGGCGATCGACAAGGATGCGGCGCAGGACGCGCTGCAGGGTACCGCCGCGACGGGTCGCCGCGAGGGCGGCACACGCATCGATGTGCGAGTCGACGACGACACCGAATTTCCCGCCGAGCCTTCGTCGACGCCAGCCGAGATCTATACGGCGGCGACCGCTGCCGCGACGCTGCGCGACGAAGGCCGTGCCGGCGACGGCGCCGGCCTGCTTGAGCAGCGCATGGCCGATCGCATCGCGCCGTCGCGTACCGGCGAAGCGCTGCGCGAGCCGCCCGTCGCCAGCGATCCGATCCGCGTGCCATCCGTCGCCGCCGCGTTCGATGCGGCCGACGCACAGCGCGAGCGCCAGGAGATGCTGAGCGAGCTGCGTTCGATGAAGGGCCTGATCGAAGAACGCTTCGGCGCGCTCGCCTTCATGGAAAAACTGCAGCGCCGGCCGGCCGAGGCGCGGCTGTCGCAAAAGCTGCTCGACTGCGGCTTTTCACCCGCCCTCATCCGCAAGATCGCCGAAGGCCTGAGCGCCGACATCACCGACGAGGCCACCTGGGCAGCGCAGGTGCTCGAGCGCAATCTCAAATCGCAAAGCACGGGCGGCTTGCTCGAAGACCAGGGCGGCGTCTTCGCGCTGATCGGTGCCACTGGCGTCGGCAAGACGACGACGACCGCGAAGATCGCTGCCGCATTCGCGGCCCGTCACGGCGCCGGCAGCCTCGGCCTGGTCACGCTCGATGCCTACCGGGTCGGCGCCCACGAACAACTGCGCGCCTACGGTCGCATCCTCGGCGTGCCGGTGCACACCGCGCACGACCGCGCTTCGCTCGAAGATCTGCTCGAGCTGCTCGGCGGCAAGAAGATGGTGTTGATCGATACCGCCGGCATGGCGCAGCGCGACACGCGAACGCGCGAGCTGCTCGAGATGCTGTCGCACCGTTCGATCCAGCGCCTGCTTGTCGTCAATGCCGCGTCGCAGGGCGAGACGATCGAAGACGTGCTGATCGCCTATGGCGCCGCCACCTGCATCGGTGTCGTTCTCAGCAAGCTCGACGAAGCGGTCAAGCTCGGGCCGGCGCTCGACGCCGCGATTCGGCACAAGCTGAAGATCGTCGGCATCGCCAACGGCCAGCGCGTGCCGGAAGACTGGCATCACCTGTCGGCCAGCGCCCTGGTGCAGCGGGCGCTGCGCGGCGGTGGCACTTCGGCCTGGCGTTTCGACGCCAGCGAAATGAATCTCGTCTTCGCGGCTCCGCAAGGCGTGTCGCATCGGGCAGCCGCGGCATGAACCTGTCACCTCGCCTCGCGGGTGATATCGAAGTGCAACGCCCCCAGGCATTCCAATGAGCAACGCCGCCAACGACCAGGCCGAAGGCCTGCGCCAGATGTTTGCGCACACGCGGGTGCGCTTCATTCCGGTCGTCTCGAACCCGCACGTCGCCTTCGGCGGCGTGCTGCTCGAGCGTCTTTGCACCGCCTTTGCCGAGCGGCAGGCGACGACGCTCGTCGTCGATGCCGCCGAGCGCGCCGGCGAGGCCGGCGAAATGGCCATGGTCGATCTGGGCCAGTGCATCGAGCGCTTGTCGGATCACGTCTCCTACCTGGCGGCGCGTGGCCTGCCGCTGCGCTTCGTCGACGCCGCCGGCTCGACGCGTGGCTTTCTGCAGCGCGTCGCCGAAGCGGCACCGCGCTGCGACGTCGTCCTGGTTCACGCCAGCGCCCCCGAGCTCTGCCGCCTGTTCTCGCAAAAGCGCGCCGGCGCCGCCTGGAGCGAAGCGCCGTGCCCGATCGTCCTCGCCGAAGATCACCCTGACAGCGTCACCCACGCCTATGCGGCGAGCAAGCTGCTTGCTCATCGCGCCGGTCTGGTCGTCTTCGATTTCGTGCTCGGCGCGGCTTCGCAATCGCCACGCGGTGAACGCATCGTCACCAAGTTCGCGGCTTGCACCGACATGTATTTCGGCGCCGTGATGCGCTCCTCGGCTCGCATCGACCCGGCCGGCGATGCCGGCGAAGCGCCCGGCCACGACCTGCGCCAGCTGGTTGCCGAGCGGCTGCGCGGCCAGCCTCGCCGGCGCCCGGATTCCTCGTCCACCACGACCGCAACGCTGCGGTCCACCGTCGTGTCCTCATGATCTCCGGAGCTGCCATGTATACCGCCAAAGGCCAGCTGGACCTGAACTCGACGCTGAAGCAATACAGCGGCCTGGTCCGGCGGCTGGCCCACCAGATGATCGCCAAACTGCCAGCCAACGTCGAGATCGACGACCTGATCCAGGTCGGCATGATCGGCCTGACCGACGCGCTGTCGCGCTTCGACGCGGCGCAGGGCGTGCAGTTCGAGACCTTCGCCACCCAGCGCATCCGCGGCGCCATGCTCGACGAGCTGCGCGGCAACGACTACCTCTCGCGCGGTACGCGCAAGCACCAGCGCTCGATCGAATCGGCGGTGGCCAAGCTCGAGCAGCAGTTCGGCCGGGCGCCGCATGAAAGCGAGATCGCCAAGGAGATGGGCATTCCGCTCGGCGAATACCAGGAGCTGCTCGGCAAGGTGCGCGGCACCCAGCTGGTCTATCTCGAAGACATGGCCGGGGCCGATGGCGACAGCGATTTTCTCGACCGTCACGTCGTCGACGAAGAAGCCAATCCGCTGGCTCAGCTGCAGGACCATCGGATGCGCGCGGCACTGATCGAGGCGATCAAGGTACTGCCCGAGCGCGAGCAGTTCGTGATGAGCATGTACTACGAGCAGGACATGAACCTCAAGGAGATCGCCGCGGTGCTGAAGGTGACCGAGTCGCGTGTCTGCCAGTTGCACAGCCAGTCGATCGCCCGCCTGCGCGTCAAGCTGCGCGAGTATTGAATGCCGGCGAGGTCGCCGTCGTACGGCGTTCCTCCCTCGTCGGATCCATGACGGTGGCGAAGCCACATTTCCTCGGCACGAGGTCGGCGTTCGTAACGCTGAGCTGGCCGCTGCCGGCGTTCATCGCCTGGGCGCTCGCTTGGGCGACCTTCGTCGGCCTGCCCGCGCTGTCGGTGTCTCCGGCGATCGCGCTGGCACTTGCCGTCTTGCTCGGCGGCTTGCTGGCGAGGTCCGCCGCGACGCCATGGCGGCGCGTCTTCATGGCCGCCGGGTTTCCGCTCTCGTTTCTCGCCTCCGGCTCGGCCGGCGGCTTGCCGCCCTGGGCGTGGCTGGCGGCGCTGGCAGCGCTGGCGCTCGTCTATCCGGCCAGCGCCTGGCGCGACGCGCCGATCTTTCCGACGCCACGCGGCGCACTCGCCGGCCTCGCGCACGCGCTGTCGTTGCGCGAACGGGCCCGGGTGCTCGATGCCGGCTGCGGTCTCGGCGATGCCTTGATCGAGCTGCGCCGCGAATATCCGCTCGCCACCCTGATCGGCCTCGAGCGCAGCTGGCCGCTGCGCCTGCTTTGCGCGTTGCGTTGTCCGTTTGCACGCGTTCGCCGCGCCGACATGTGGGCCGCCGACTGGTCGGCCTGCGATCTCGTCTACCTTTTTCAGCGACCCGAAAGCATGCAGCGCGCCGCCGACAAGGCCGGTCGCGAAATGCGCTCCGCCGCCTGGCTGGCCAGTCTCGAGTTCGAGATCGAGACGCTGCGACCGACGCAGGTTTTCACCTGCGCAGACGGCCGGCCGCTGTGGCTGTATCGATTGCCTTTCGAGGCGGCCGCCGCTCTCGTCGCGACGTCGGTGCGAGCCGTCCCGTCGCGTTGACGGGCCCTGCGTGACGATTGCCCGCGCCCCTGGCGTGGGCTCGCGACGGGCGTAGAGTGAACCATCGAACCCGTGTCAAAGGACTCAACATGGACAAGTGCCTCAGGCAGCTAGAAACGTTTGTCGCACGCGGCAATGACGGCAAGACGTATTCGGTGCGCTGCTACGAGCACCTCGGTCGCATCAGCGCGCTGAGTGCGGCGCAAGATCAATGGGAACCGCTCGGCGTGGCCGAGTACAAGCTCGCCGACGGCCGCCCCTTGCACGAGTGCGAGGATGGCTCGTTCGTCGTTGCTGGCGAAGGCCTCGAACTGCGCCGTCAGTCGCACTGAGCGGCGCGCGCCGATGCGCGCCGTTTGGCGCGGCGCCCAGCCTCCCGCGTTGCGCGGCGGAGCGCATCGGATACGAGGCGCGCGTCTCGCTCAGCTTCCAGCCACGCCGTATGTGAAGACCAATGCGGCCGTCAGCGCCGTGCCCGAAAGCGGGCCGCGCGGCGCCTTGACGCGGCCGGCGCCGAGTCGTAGTGCGACGGCGGGCGACAGCTGCCAGCCGAGCCAGCCCATCGGCTGGACAAGTAGGCCGCGGCTGTCGACACCGCCGCCACCCGAGGCGCCGGCGAGCACCTCCACCCCGGCGTGCAGCGATGCGGTCAAGGGCTGATTCCAGCCGGCGCCAAGCAGCGCCGCGGTGTAGCCGCCGGCGTCGCCGCCCCAGGCGCTATGCGCTTCGCCGGAAAGATAGAAATGCTCGCCCAGGTAGCGGTCGATGCGCAAGACATCGGCCTCGAGAGGGCGCGTGCTGCCATCCTTGCGCGCGGCGCGATAGCGCTCGACGCCGGCGCTGAAATCCGTGCGCACTGGCCGCGTGGACAGCGCCGAGCCCTCGGCGCTGTCGAGCGACCAGACGAGCGCGACCGACGCTTCCGCAGCGCGCCAGCGTCCGTTCGGCGCATCGGCGTAGCCGGCGTCGAGGGCAAGGCCCAGCTGATTGGACAGGCGGACGATGCCGTAGACGGCCCCCTTGCCGAGAAATCCTCCGCCAGTCGGGACGCCACCTCCGCCGCCCATGCCGAGCGCTACCCGGGCGCCGACGTTGAAGGCACCCGGCACCGCTTCGGTCTCGTAGCCGACCAGGCCGAGGTATTCCGCGTAACCGGCCACGCCGCGTTGTGCCGCACCGTTCGCTTCGAGGCCCCAGTAGGCGTTCGAACCGAATGACTGCTCGGCGCGCACGCCGAGAAGAGCCACCGTTTGCGGCGCGAGGGAACCGTCGGTGAGAGCAATGTGGCCGCTCGTGCGATAGGCCCCGGCGACGAGCTGGATGCGATCGAAGCCCAGACCGTTGCGGCCGGCGCCGCTTGTCGGGGTTGAAAGGAGCGATGCCGGCACGTGCCGGAAGTCGTTGATCGCATCGACGACGATGCCTACCTGGGTGCTATCGATGTTGCCGCTCGGAAACTTGACGCGCGAGACCGACAGGCCGACGGCGATCGGGCCGAAGTCCCACAGCAGATCGAGGTGCGGCCGCAGCATCAGGCCACCGCCGACCGGCGCGGCGCCGCCGCCGCCGCCGCCTGCGTACAGTCCGGCCTCGACGCCGAGCGGGCCGGCAATCGGGTGTCGCCAAGCCGCCTCGCCGCCGATCGTGAAGAAGCCGCCGCGCTGGCCGGTGACGCCACCATAGACCGCCGGGCCGATCGACAGGCCGGGCAGCAGTGGCGCATCGACGAGATAGCTCGTGCCGAGCAAACCGAGGTGTTCGCCTTGCGGCAGCCGCATGTTCTCGACGCTGATGCGCGCGTGGGCGACCGGGGCGATGGTTGCGTCGCCGTCGTCGGCGCTGGCCGGTGCCACCACCGGGCCAAGCGCGCACGCGAGAATGAAAAGAGGAAGGCGGGAACGAAGCATGGTGGCCGGCAACCATTGTGTCGCCTCTGACCTCGCCGCTAGGATAGGAAGCTTCGCCATAGCCTCAACCCATGCTCATCGTCACCGGAACCCTTGCTGCTCGCGCCGACACGCTCGAGCAGCTGCGCGACCTGAGTCTCGAGCACGTGGCTCGTTCACTCGCCGAGGCCGGCTGCCTCGAGCATGGCGTGGCGGTCGACGCGAACGACGGCTTGCGGCTCGTCTTCTTCGAACGATGGGCCGACCGCGCCGCGCTCGACGCGCATTTCCGCGTGCCGGCGTCGAGGACCTTCGCAGCGAAGATCGCGACGCTCGTTGCCCATCCGCCGACGCTCAACGTCTATGAGGCGAGCGAGATCAGTTTGCGTTGATCCAGCGGGTCACGTCCTCGAGCGCCGGAGCCAGGCCGCGCAACGGCCGGGCGAACACGCCGGCCAGGAGCGCGTGCGAGATACCGTCGTAGGAATGCTGTTCCACCGGAACGCCGGCGGCGCGCAGCTTGGCCGCCATCGCCAGGGTGCTGCGTTCGGGGCTGACGACCTTGTCCTTGACCGGCGCGGCGAGGAAGGCCTTTGGCGACGCGGCCGTCACATCGTCGATGGGCTGTGCGTTCGCCGGGTAGTCGGGATGATGGAACACCGGGCGCGCCGGTTGCCCGGGCTCGAGCGGGAAAAAGTCGTAGGCACCGGCCAGGCCGATCCAGCCGTCGAGCTCTTTCGGTGAATGGCCGGTCGCCGCCAGCCAGCGCGGATCGAGCGCCAGCATCGCCGCGTTGTAGCCACCGGCACTGTGGCCCATGACGAAGACGCGCTTCGGGTCGCCGCCGAGCGCCTTGGCGTGCTCGAAGCCGTAGGCCATCGCCTTGGCGCAGTCCTCGAGGAAGGCCGGGTAGGTGACTTCGGGGTAGAGGCGATAGTCGGCAATGAGCGTGAGCACGCCGTGCGAGGCGAGCGCTTCGCCCATGAACTTGTATTCGCCGCGCTCGCCGTCGGTCCAGTTGCCGCCGTAGAAGAAGACGACGACCGGCCAGCCCGCCGCCGGCGCTGCGCTGACCGGCGTGTAGACATCGAGCCTTTGTCGGGGCAGTGCGCCGTAGGCGATGTCGAGGGTGGATCGATAGGTGTCGTTGCGAACCAGGGCGTTGAGCGCACCGGTGGCCGAGCACGCGGCGAGCAGCGCCGCCGCGACGGCGGCTACCCCGGCCAGGAGAACGAGGCGTCGAAAATCGGTCATCGGATGCGGTACGAAGCAATGGGCGGCCCGGATGCGCCGGCAGACTTCATCACTGCTTGTTGCCGCTCCAGCTCACCTCGTTGTCGAAGCTCACGTCGAGCCTGGCTGGCTTTTTCGCCCGGTCGTAGACGAAGGCGGTGTTGCCGCGGGCCTGGACGATCTTGTCGAGCGCCCGCGTCAGCGTGACTTCGACGACTGGCAGGCGCGGGTAGTCGGACGTGATGCGCACGCGATTGACGCCGACTCGCGTCAGGGTCAGCGTCACGCCTTCGTGCGACGAGCCTTTCGAATCGGACGTCACGTCGCCGGTGTAGCGGCCTTCGGCAACGTCGCCGAGATCGGGCTTGCGCTCGGCTGGTTTCCGGATCGCTTGCGCCAAGGCCGTCGGGGCCAGCGCGGCAGCCATGAGCATCGTCAGGGCATGGAGGGCCAGTCGTCGTTGCATCGTTTTCATCGGCGAAGGAGCTGAAGCGTCGATGCTATCGTCGTCAGCCCTTTGCGCTGGCCAGGCCCTGCGCGGCGACGCCGGCCCGCGCCCGCTCGAGCGCGGCCGTTGTCTCGAGGCGATCGGGCGAGGTCGCGATCTGCTTTTGCCCGTATACGTCGGCGGCCCGTTGCAGCGGCCCGATCGCGTCGGCTGGCCGGCTGGCCGCGAGCAGGGCCAGGCCGAGAATGCGATCGGCGTTGGCGCGAACGACGGGCGAAGGGTAGCTTTCGAAGGCCGCTACCGTGCCGCCGGCGAGGACGATGGCGTCGTCGTGCCGCCCTTGCAGGCTGCGCAGCACCGCCAGGCGACCTTCGTTCCCTGCCTTGTCGAACGGCGTCCAGTGGGCGCTGGCGAGCTCGCCGAAGGCGCGCTCCGATTCGTCGAGCCGGCCGAGCCGGGCGAGGGTCATGGCGCGCCAGGAAAGCGCCCGCAGGGCGAGTGGCGCATCCGCGCCGCCGTCCTTGCGGAGCAGCCGCGCCGCAATCTCGAAGTGAGGCAGAGCCTTTGCGCCCTCGCCCGAGGCGGCCAGCGCCGTACCCAGTCCATAGTGCTCGGTGCCCTGGGCGGCGGCGTTGTTGCCCGGCATGTGCTCGCTCGCGTTGACGGCGATGGCGAAGCTCTCTGCGGCGCCGCGCGGGTCGCCGGCTGCGAAGCGGGCGTTGCCGAGGAAGTTGGCGATGTAGTCGGTCTCGGGGTGTGCGGGGCCGAGGAAGCGGATCGAATCGGTCAGCGCCGAGCTCAGCTCGTCGAGCCCGGCGACGAGCTGGCCTTCGTCGGCCAGTCCCTTGCCGAGCTGCGAGCGGGCGATCAGCACCGGCAGGCTGATCCGGTCGCCGTAGATCTCCTTCGTCAACACCAGCGAATGGCGGGCGGCGTCGGCTTGACCGGGACGCATGGCGAAGCCGAGGGCGTTGGCGAGCGCAGCCCACGCCGTCATCGCATCGACCTTGCTGATCTTGGCGCCGGCGCTGTCGACAACGCCGACCGCGGCGCGGGCCGACGCGATACCGGGATCGATTTGGCCCAGGTCGAGCTGGGCCGAGCTGAGACCGGCGAGGGCGTGGATCTCGATTGCGCTGGCCCGCTGCCGGCGTGCCGCATCGACTGCCGGCAAGAGAAGGGCGGCGGCCTCCTTGGTACGGCCGAGCTCGACCAGGGTCTGCGCATAGAGGACGTTGGCCGCGAGGGTCCGCACGTTGTCGGGCCCGAGCCGGCGAGCCGACAGATCGGTGGCTTTCTGCAGCAGGCTGGCGGCGTCGTCGTTGCGGCCCTGACTGAGCAGGCCGGAGCCGATCGCGGTCATCAATTCGACCGCGGTCTCCGGCTGATCGGCCAGCTCGCTTTCCACTTTGACCTGTGCCGCCTTCAGCAGGTCGACGGCGCTCGTCGCCGCTCCGGCACCCGCGCTCGAGTCGGCATTCGCGCCATCGAAGATCGACAGCGCGAAGTCTTTCACGCGCTCGGCATGGGTCGCTTCGGAACGGGCGGCACCGGCCTGCCAGACGGCAACGCCCGAACCGACGAGCACAGCGATCAGAACGAGGGCGGCAGCACCGACCTGCAAGGCGTGCCGGACGACGAATTTGCGGGTTCGATAACCGATGCCGTCGGGTCGCGCCGACACCGGCTCGTCGCGCAGATGGTGCTCGATGTCGTCGGCGAACGCGGCGACGGTGGCATAGCGCTCGGTCGCATCCTTCTTCAGTGCCTTGTTGAGGATCGCGTCGATGTCGCCGCTCAACTGCCGTGCCAAGTCGCGGTCGTTCACCACCCGGCTTGCCAACGGAACCGGCACATCGGCAATGGCATCGGCGAGGTTGCCGGAGGCAATGTCTTTCAGCCGATACGGCCGCGTGCCGGTCACGAGCTCATAGGCGACGACGCCGAGGCTGTAGACGTCGCTGGCGGTACCGATCGGCTCGCCGCGAATCTGTTCGGGGCTGGCGTAATCGGGAGTGAGCGCCCGGCCAGACAGGCGCGTCAGCTCGCTGGCCTCGCCGCCACTTTCTTCCTGCAGCAGCTTGGCAATGCCGAAGTCGAGCAGCCGAACCTCGCCGTCGGCAGCGACCAGGATGTTCGACGGCTTCAAGTCGCGGTGCACGACCAGGCGCGTGTGGGCATGCGCGACGGCGCCCGCCACCTGCAGGATCAGCTCGAGCCGTTGCCGGAGCGGCAGCCGGCGTGCGGCGCAATAGCGATCGATGGGCGTGCCGTCGACGTATTCGAGCGCGAGGTAAGGGCGACCGAGCGCGTCGACTCCGGCGTCGTACAGGCGGGCGATGTTCGGATGCTCGAGCGACGCGACGATGTCGCGCTCGCGCCCCAGCCGAGCCGTCAGCCCCGGCGCCCAACCGAGATGCGGCAGCTTGAGCGCCACCTTGCGTCGCGGCTGGCCGTCGGCTCGCTCGGCGAGCCAGACCGTACCCATGCCGCCGCGGCCGAGCTCCGAGATCAGCCGGTACGGCCCGACCAGCTCGCTCGCGCCGGCACCTGCGGCGCGGTCGGCATCGCTCGTCGGCTCGAAGCGCGGCAGGGTGGCAAACCTTTCGTCGATGTCGTTGGTCGATGCCGGCTCGAGCAGTTTCGACAGCGTCTCGCGCAGGACCGCGGCATCGCCTTCGAGTCCGGCGAGCCAGGCGGCGCGTTGGTCGGCCGGCAGTTCGAGCGCTTCGTCGAGCAGGGCGCTGACGCGTTGCCAGTCGGCTCGCAAGCCGTCGAGCTTCATGGTCTCAGTCGGCGCCGCGCCGCTCCCAAGGCGACGGGCTGTCCTCTGTGCGGAGCCGCGAAGGGACCGGACATGGCAATCATCCTAATGACGCAGCGCCACTGAGAGCAGCAGGCGCGCCTTCTCCCAGTCGCGGCGCACGGTGCGTACGCCGACGCCGAGCGCCTCGGCGATCTCGGCATCGACCAGGCCGCCGAAGTAGCGCATCTCGACGACTTGCTTCAATCGCTCGTCGAGCGCGGCCAGCTCATCGAGCGCCTCGTGCACCGCCAGCACCTCGTCCTCGCCGGTCGGGATGGCGCCGATCAGGACGCTGTCGAGCGTCACGGCGCGGACGCCGCCGCCACGTCGCTCGGCCTGGCGGGCGCGGGCGAAGTCGACGACGATCGAACGCATCGCGGTGGCCGAGTAGGCGAGGAAATGGGCGCGGTCAGCCGGCTGTACGCGCTGCGCGCCGGCGAACTTCAGGAAGCACTCGTGCACCAGTGCCGTGGTGTCGAGGAGAGTGCCGCGATCGTTGCGGGCCAGGCGCTGGCGCGCGATGCGGCGCAGCTCGGGATAGAGCGCCTCGAAGAGCTCGGCGAGCGCTTGCGAGTTACCACTTCTGGCTTCTTGCAGCAGCGTCGTGACGTCGCCCATTTCAGCATCAACCCGAGAGCTTTCGCCGCGCGCTCAACGCTTGAGCCGGGCGCGATGACGGGCGATCTCGCCCTTCACCCGGATCGGCGCGGTGCCGCCTTCGACGGTGCGCGAGGCGATCGACCCGCGCAGGGTCAGCACGCCGTGCACGTCGGAGGCCATCGCCGGGTGAAAGCCCTGCAACGTCGCCAGCGAAAGATCGCCGAGCCCGACGCCCTGCTCGATGGCGTGCTTCACGGTGCGGGCCACGGCCTCGTGCGCATCGCGAAAGGGCACGCCTTTCTTGACCAGATAGTCGGCCAGGTCGGTCGCGGTTGCGTAGCCCTTGGCGGCGGCGCGCTCCATGACTTCGGCCTTGACGCCGATGCCGGGCACCAGCTCGCAGAAGACGCGCAACGTGTCCTGCAGCGTGTCGACGCCGTCGAAGAGAGGCTCCTTGTCTTCCTGGTTGTCCTTGTTGTAGGCCAGCGGTTGGCCCTTCATGAGCACGAGCAGGCTCATCAGGTGGCCGACGACCCGGCCGGTCTTGCCGCGCGCCAGCTCGGCGACGTCGGGGTTCTTCTTCTGCGGCATGATCGACGAGCCGGTCGTGAAGCGATCGGCCAGCTCGATGAAGCCGAAGCTCTGGCTCATCCACAGCACCAGCTCTTCGCTGAAGCGCGAGAAGTGCACCATGCAGAGCGCCGCCGCGGCGCTGAACTCGATCGCGAAGTCGCGGTCGCTGACGGCGTCGATGCTGTTGCGGCAGAGGCCTTCCATGCCGAGCGATTTCGCGACCGCCTTGCGATCGAGTGGATAGCTGGTGCCGGCCAGCGCCGCGGCGCCGAGCGGCAGCCGATTGGTTCGCGCCCGCACCTCGTGCATGCGCTCGGCATCGCGCGAGAACATCTCGACGTAGGCGAGCAGGTGGTGCGCGAACGACACCGGCTGCGCCACCTGCAGATGCGTGAACCCGGGCAGGATGGTTTCGGTGTGTAACTCGGCAAGGTCCACCAGCGTTCGCTGCAGTTCGCCGAGCAGTACCAAGATGGTGCCGATCTCGTCGCGCAGCCACAGGCGCACGTCGGTCGCGACCTGATCGTTGCGTGAGCGGCCGGTGTGCAGGCGCTTGCCGGCGTCGCCGGCCAGCTCGATCAGGCGGGCCTCGATGTTGAGGTGCACGTCTTCGAGATCGACGCGCCAGTCGAACGTCCCCTTTGCGATCTCGCCTGCGATCGTGCCCAGGCCGCTTTCGATCGCGGCGAGGTCGGTGGCGCTGATGATGCCCTGCGTCGCCAGCATTTCCGCGTGGGCGCGGCTGCCGGCGATATCGGCGCGCCAAAGGCGCTTGTCGAAGCCGACGCTGGCCGTGTAACGCCGCACCAGCTCGCTGGTCGGCTCGGAGAACAGCGCCGACCAGGCCTCGGATTTCTTTTCGAACTGGTTAGGGTCTGTTGACATATGAATCGCATCCGCGCCCGGGCCCTTCGGGCGAGCGCCCAGAGGGGGCGCACTCGTCGTTGCAAATGCTCGCCGGGGCACCGCCCCGACTGCGCTTTGCGCCTGGATTGCGCTCCCTCCGGGCGCGCACGCGGGTGTGATTCATGTGTGAGCAGACCTATTCATGCTGGCGGGGAGTGTCGGTGAAGCGTGCGCACGTCACAGATCGGCGTCGGCATCGCTACAACTCAGGCGCACGGCGAGGCGGCCGTTGGCGACAATCTCGACCATGTGCCTCGCCAGGATTTCCTCGATTCTATCGACGCCTCTTGACTGCCGAACCTGATGAACATCGCCGCTCGCCCGGAATCCGGTTCGACCGGCTTCGGCGCGACTGCCTTCGACCTCGCCGCCGCGGCCGAGTTGCCGCGCCGGCCCGGGCCAGACTCGGCCTTCGACGTCTGCCATGTCGGCGTGGTTTTGCGCGCGTTGCTGTTCGTCCATGGCGTGATGGCGATCGGCATGGTGTTCTCGACCCGCAGCTTCACGACCTGGCTTGCTTTCGTCGCCGGAGGCTCCAGCGTGGCGCTGCCCAGCGTGCTGGTCTGGCTGTTGACGCTTTGCGCACTCAAGCGCCCGCTCGCCGCCGCACCGGTGCTGGCACAGTGGCTGGCGGCGATCGGCACCGGCGCGCTGTCGGCCTGGGCCGTCTCGCGCCTCATCAACGACCTGCTGCCCGATGCCGCCTCGGCGGGCCTCGGCGCGTTGGCCGGCTACGGCCCTCCGCTCGCCGGTGCGGCAATGGCCGCGGCAATCTTCGTCTGGCTGCGCCTGCGCGCCAAGGCGACGGTGCCGGCCGAGACGACGGCGCGACTGGCCGAGTTGCAGTCGCGGATCCGCCCTCATTTTCTCTTCAATACGCTCAACACCGCGCTGACGCTGGTGCGCCTCGATCCGGCCCGGGCCGAAGGCGTTCTCGAAGATCTGGCCGAGCTCTTTCGCGTCGCCATCAGCGAGAGCGCCGAGTCGGTGTCGTTGAGCGACGAAGTCGAGCTCGCGCAGCGCTATCTCGACATCGAGCAGGCTCGGTTCGGCAGCCGCATGCACGTCAGCTGGGAGCTCGATCCGGAAGCCGGCAGCGCCCGGGTACCGCCGCTCATCCTGCAGCCGCTGGTCGAGAACGCGGTCCGCCATGGGGTCGAGCCTTCGGCCGAGGGCGGGGTGATCCGCATCCGCACCAAGGTCAAGCTCGGCCGCGCCGTTCTCTCGATCGCCAACAGCGTCCCGGCGGCGCCGTCGCGGCCGGGAAACGGCATGGCCCTGAAGAACGTTCGCGAGCGTCTGCGCCTGATGCACGACGTCGCGGCCCAGTTCGACACGCGGCTCGAAGCCGATGTCTATCGCGTCCAGATCGTGGTGCCGCTGTGAAGGCCGGCGGCGCCCTGGCGCGACGCCTTCCATGCGTCAACAGGCCCAAGCCCCAGGAGATTCGATGAGCGCCGTTCCCACGACTCCTGAATTCGCCGGTTCCGCGCAGCCGCTGCGCGTCCTGCTCGTCGACGACGAGGAGCTGGCCCGCCTGCGCCTGCGCAGCCTCGTCGCCGAGTGCAGCGATCCGCGCTGCGCTGTCGTCGGCGAAGCCGCCAACGGCTCGCAGGCGATGGTCTGGCTGACGCAGCACGACTGCGATCTGCTCCTGCTCGACGTGCAGATGCCCGGCCGCGACGGCACCCAGCTCGCCGCCGAGCTGCGCTTTCGCAACCCGGCGCCGGCGATCGTCTTCGTCACCGCACATGCCGAGCACGCGCTCAAGGCCTTCGATCTCGAGGCGATCGACTACCTCACCAAGCCGGTCAAGCGCGAGCGCCTGCAGATGGCGTTGCGCCGCGTCGCGCAGCGCCTGGCGCTCGGTAGCGCAACCCGGGCGGAAGTCGTCGGCGAAGTGGAAGACGAGGGCCCGGTCATCGTCGTCAGCGATCGCGGCCGTGTCATTCGCGTGCCCGTGGCCGACGTGCTGTACCTGAAAGCCGAGCTGAAGTACGTGACGTTGCGCACCGCCGATCACACCCATGTGCTCGACGACTCGCTGGCCGATCTTGAAGCCCGCCTCGGCGAGCGATTCCTGCGCGTCCATCGCAATGCGCTCGTCGCCAAGCGGGCGGTGCGCGCCCTGGAACGTCGCGCCGTCGCCGGCGATACCGAAGAAGAAGGCAGCGAGGGCTGGGCGGTCTGCATGGCACCGGTCGGCGAGTGGCTGGCGGTGTCGCGAAGGCAGGTGGCAGCAGTTCGAGAGGCGCTGGTCGCGGCGGGACGCTGAAGCGGCACTCGATCTCGACGCCGGGTTCGAATAGTCTTGTGGCGCCGAGGCGCACGAGGCGACGATGTTGAAGCAGACGCTGAAGCAGATGCGGTGGGCACTGGTGGCGATGGCCTGCGCCGCCGCGTTGGTCGGCGTGCTGGTCGGCCGACTCACCGGCAGTTCGCCCGAGCCGAAAGGCGTCGCGGTCGACCTGCCGGTCGCGGCAACGGGTCGCGTCGAGGATCCGCTTGTACAAGCCGCGAGCGCGGCCTCGGCCGCGGCGGCAATGGCCGCGCACGACGACGAAGAGATCGAGATCTGCGGCCTCGGCTTCGTACCGGCCGACGAGGCCGCGCGCATCCTGCAGAACGGCTTCGCTCCGGCGCCCGAGGTCGTGGCCCGCGTGTCGGGTGCGCTGCAGGCCAGCGCGGCGCCGCCGGCGCGCGCCCTCGGCATGTGGCTGACGGCCGCCGCCGCGGCGGAGCGCGCGACGGCCGCGGTCAACGTGCAGCTCGCGCGCTGCGGTGACGACAAGGCCTGCATCGAGTCGCAGCAAAACGCCGCCTTCTCGACCATTCACCAGGCCCGACAACCGGGCATCGACGCCTTGGCACGGGAGGCCGCAGATTCAGAGAATTCTGCCGTCTACGCGATGGCCTTTCAGGCCTGCAGTACTTACGACTCGCGCGTTTCCGCCGCTGGCAACTGCCAGCTCATCAACCTCGAGCGATGGGCGCAGCTCGATTCCGACAACGCCGTGCCGTGGACGTATCTGGCGTCGGCGGCGTTGTCGCGCAACGACGCCGCCGGCGCCAGCGAAGCGCTCTATCGCGCGAGCATCGCCGGCAGCAGCCGCCAGGATTCGTTGCTGGCGATCGCGCGGCCGGCGCTGGCGAGCGGGCTGAGCGACGTCGAGCGCACCCAGATTGCGACCGAGCTGATCGGCCTGTCGGCCGGCCGGGCGCTGCCCCCTTTCGACGCGCCGATGAAGATGTGCAGCGACGAGGCGCTGCGCGACGGCAATCGACGCCAGACCTGCGAAGCCTATGCGTCGATGCTGCTCGACAAGGGCACGACATTCATCGAGCAGCGGCTCGGCATTCGCCTCGGCGAGCGCCTGCGCTGGCCGGCCGAAAGGCTGGACGCGCTGCGCCAGGAGCGCGATGCGCTGGCGCTCGCGATGGTGCAGAACGGCCCGTCGCTGAACGGCTCGTTCAGCTGCGAGGCGCAAAAGCGCGCGGTCGACGCGGTGATCCGCACCGCGCCGCTGGACGAGCTTGGCCGGGCGCGTGCCACGATCGCCGCCTCGGGCAAGTCCCTCGACGAGTGGGCGCGGCTCGGACGCGAGCGACACGACGCGGCTGCTGCGGCTGCCTCGGCTGCAGCCGAGGCGAGCGCCGTGCATTGAGCGTTGCCCGCTTGTTCGAGGTCGTCACATCGTCTTGCCGAAATACTTGGCAATCAGCGCCGGTGAGGTCTCGAACTTGTCGGCACCGAAGCTCGCCGTGAAGCAGACCTCGCCGGGCTTGGCGGGATTGACGAGCAGCGCGACGTAGACCCAGCCGAAATCGGGGTGCTTCCAGAGGACGATGCGCTCCGGCGCCAGGCCGTCATCCTCCACCTTGGGATAGCGGCGCACGATCGCCGCACGAACGGCTTCGGCGTCGGCGGTGTCGAGAAGGGCATGGGGGTCGTCGGCGCGAAAGCGGATCGTCGATGCGTCGACGCAGCTTTCGATCGCGTCGGTGATCGCCATCGCGGACGGCCGCACTTCGTCGCGCGCCCGGGCGGCGCCGGCGCTCGCCAAGGCGAAGCAGGCGATGCCGAAGAGACAAAGCGGCCGGGCCATGACGGGTTGTACCAGCGCGCCGGCGGCAAGCGGCAAACCCGCGTTGGCCCGTTCAGCCGGTGTTGCGCAGGCCTGCCGCCAGGCCGTTGATCGAGATGTGGATACCCCGCTGCACGCGCTCGATGCCGGGATCGTCGGCACGTCGCCGCCGAAAGCGCCGCATCAGCTCGACCTGCAGGTGATTGAGCGGATCGAGATAGGGGAACCGGTGCTCGATCGAGCGCGCCAGCGCCGGGTTCGCGGCGAGCCGGCTTTTCTCGCCGGTGATGAGCGCGAGCGCGTCGTTGGTGCGCTGCCACTCGGCCTCGATGCGGGCGAAGATGCGCCGGCCGAGCTTGGCGTCGTCGACCAGATCGACGTAGCGGGCGGCGATGCCGAGGTCGCTCTTGGCCATCACCATGTCGAGGTTGGAGACGAGCGTCGCGAAGAACGGCCATTCCTTGGCCATGCGCCTGAGCAGCGCCACGCGGGCGGAGCGCGGCTTCGCCTCGGCCAGAAACGATTCGACGGCCGAGCCGAAGCCGTACCAGCCCGGCAACGCGACGCGGCACTGCCCCCAGCTGAAGCTCCACGGAATCGCGCGCAGGTCTTCGATGGCCCACGTCGCCTTGCGCGA
>JBDTIO010000141.1:0-3910 GCA_039936375.1 Caldimonas sp.
CCTCGGTTTGACTGCCGGAGTGAGCCGGCGCCCGTCAGTGTTATGGATCTATGTAAATCCACGGCCAGGCAGTTTGCCAAGCCTAAGAACGTTACGGCCCTGTCGACGGGTCGCGCAACCCCCTGAACCGGGGGGAAGGGGCGGAACCGACCTTGCAAAGGCCAGAGCTTGGTCGCCGGGTACGAGCCGTAAGGCGAGACCGCATTGCCAGAATCAGATCATTATCTTTTCGACTCATCGAGCGAAACCCCATCCTGCCTTCGATCGTAGAGCCCCGTCGTCCGCGCCGACTCATGATTCGCCATCTGCTGCGCCACCTCGAGCTTGCCGCCGTTGCGTAGGTACTCCGTGATCCCGGTCGCCCGGAACGAGTGGCAGCCGTCTTGGTCCAGACCTCTGCGGCGGCCGCGCGCCGGCCGATCATCCGGTAGACATCGCCCTGCCCCATCGGCCGCGCTGAGAGCGCTCCAGACCGCCCCACGGTCGTCCTTAACAGCCACCCCTTGTCGTCGCCGGCGATCCCCGCCTGGTCGCCGTACGCGTGCAGGTACTCGTCCAGGTTGTGGTGGCACGGCATCTCGTGGCGCTTGCCGCCCTTCTCGTGCAGCCTCACCCACGTGCGCCGCCCCTGGATGTAGACGTCGCCGACCCGTATCCCGACTGCGCCCCCACCCGCGCAAACGTGTAGACCATGAGGCCGATCAGCGCCCGGTCGCGCAGTCCCGGCAGCGTCGTCACATCGATCGCGTCCAACAGCGCCCTCGCCTCCTCGGCCGCCAACACTGGCGTCTTGCCCTTCTTCACCGAGTGGCGCGGACCGCGAACCGAGCTCGCCGGGTTCATCGGCAGGACTTGGCCGACAACCAGCCAGTCGAAGAGCATCCGAAGCGCCGCCAGGTTGAGCTTCACCGAAGGCGGCCAAGCGCTCCTGCAGTTGCTCGACGTAGGCCGCCACGTGCACCGGCTCGATCGCGTCGAGCTCGTGCAAGCTGTGCTTACCGCACCAGGCCGCGAACTCCGCTACCGCCCGCGCGTAGGCTTTGCGGGTGTCCGGGTTCCTGATGTTGGCCGTAAAGAACTCGAGCGTGCGCTTGGCCGCCGCCGGCGTCGGCGTTAACAGCGCCGGCAGCCCCTCCCGGCCGACCGGGAGCGCGGTCAACCTCGATTGCTCCTGCAGCGCGGCGCTCACGTCAGGTACCCACGAACTCGAGCGCCTCACGCGCAAGCTGCAGCCAGTCCCGGAAGCCACGCGATGAAGGGGAATCTCGCAACGAACAAGGCGATCGCACAGTTGAGTCAGGGGCTCCCATCCATTTCGAAAGACCCCCCCGTGAACGAGGGGTACCAGCGTGGGCCTTGGCCAACTATCCTCGCCGCACTAGCCGTTGCGCTTGTTCATTCAATTCCAAAACGGAGACCGCGATGCGTCAACTTTTCTCTGGCCTTCTGGCGAGCGGGGCACTGGGCATCGCTGCGCTGCTGTCTCCCGTAACGGCATCGGCAGTCACCGTGGCGACGATCGGCGGGTGCTACGACTGCGGCGAATTCGACACCGCGTCGCTCATCTTCGACAACACGACCGGCGGAACGCTCACGAGCGCCCAGATGCTGTTGACGGGCTATCAGGGCCAGAACAACGGGCAGACCGCCACGGTGGATCTCGGTACGCTGAGCGGAGGCACGACACAGATTTTCTGGGGCGGCCTTCCGGGTGTCTCCAACAGCACTACGCCTCACAACCTGACGGCGTATGACTACGACGACGAGTTCATCGGCACGTCCGCCATCATCAATGACCCGACGTGCGGAGGCTCGGGTTGCGCCGCCGGCGGCGGCCCGCAGTGGTATGCGCAAGTCGGCAATTTCAGCGTCACCTTCACAGCCGTCGTGACGGGCGGGGTCTACGACGGGCAATCGGTGTATTCCGTCTTCAGCCCTAGCTCCAACGCCGCCGGCGGTTTCGTCGGCTGGCAGGGTCTCGATCCGAATGGTTATTCCGAGGCTCCGCTCTACGACGTCCACACCGGCATCGTCACTGGGCACTTGGCTGACATCGATCTCGGCGTGCCGCCGCCCGTTCCCGAGCCCGAGACCTTTGCACTGATGCTCGCCGGCTTCGCCGCGCTTGGTGTCTTCAGCCGTCGCCGCGGCAAGGCGCGGCGCGTCTGACGATCGGGTGACCCGTCAGGATCCGCCGGGAGCCGGCTCCTGATCTCCTCGACGTTATCGAGACGGCGCCGCCAAGGCCGGCTCTCGACGCGGCTGCTGAAGGCTGCCAAGCTCAAAGTTGGCAGCGCCTGCGTCGAGGACATCATCTGGCGCGAGTCGCGCGGCCTGGACCGCAACCTCGTCTCGTCGCTCGCCGGCTACGACTGGGTGTCCCATGTGGACGGCGTCAAGCAGCATGGCCGGCGCATTGACCTCATCAGAATTGCTACCGCTGATGACCCGTTGCCTCACGCAATTTGCTACCCGCCGGATGGTCCGGCACAGGCAAGACGTGGCTTGCCTGTGCGTTGGCGCGCCAGTCGGCGCGCTGCGGCTTCACGGGGCTGTATACGCCCACGATGCGCTTGCTGCAAGAGCTGCGCGTGGCCCACTGTGATGGGTAGCTTCGGCCGCCGTCTGGCCTGCTCCGCTCGAACGAAGGCGTTGGCGATGCACTTGATAAGCGGCGGTAATCATGGGGCTGAAATCGGGGTGGTCGTTCTCCGCTGCGGGCGCAGCAAAGCGCTTCTGGTACGCACGGATCGTTTTGCGGTCGATCCCCGTAACTCGCTCAATCTCTCGTTGGCTGGCCCCGCTGGCGAGCAGCGTCCAGATCGTCGTTCTCAGGTGCGGCTTCAAGACGTTCACTCCACTGCTCTCTCTGAATGAGGGGGCGCAAGGTAACGTCTGAAAAATTGCGCTCGCTCTCTGCTGGCCTACGCCACAACCTCCAGCCCTTTTTCTTGCACCAAGTGCAGCAGTTTTAGGGCAGTTCCGGTCGGCCGCTTCTGGCCAATCTCCCACTTCTGAACCGTTGAAAGGCTCGTATTCAGCAGGGCCGCGAACACCGCCTGGCTGACGCGCGTGCCTTCGCGGATGCGCTTAATCTCGCGCGGCTGCAGCGGCTCGACCGGTAGGAGGCACAGGCGATCGAATTCGCGCATCGTGACCTGGTCTATCACGCCGACGGCGTGAAGACCTTGAGCCGTCTCGTTGACGGCCTCAAGAATGGCCGATTTCGTCTTTCTCATCGCTCTCCACCTCGATCAGTTCGGTTCTGTCGCAGTAAGCCGATGAGGCCGATTGGAGCTGTCAGGAAGAAGGCGATCAGAAAGCCAGCGAATAGAACTGATCGGCTGGCGACGAGTCTTGCTCTTTGAGGGGTTCGAGCTGACCTTTGCGAATCATGTGCATCGTCTCGATGCCGGCGATCACGATGCGCGCACAGGCGAATGACTTAAAGCCCAGCATCGGCCGCACGCGGCGCTTGATGGCCCGATGGTCCTGCTCGACGATGTTGTTGAGGTGCTTCGACTGGCGCAGCTCGACGAAGCACGAGATTCTCGGCCCGGACGGGGGACTCATCCGAGCGCGCCGGCAGCATCAGCCATCGCATGGCGTCTTCAATCAAGCGGACCACGATCTGGACGAGTCTCACCACGGCCTCATCGTGCCACGCTGTTCGGTCCGAGCCAACCATCTACCGTTGAGACGACGGACGAGATTTTTGCGGAGCACAGTTGGAGTGCGGGACACGATGATCACCTGCTCCAGATCTACGACAGCGCTTCGTGTGCCGCGCGGGGCGTAGGCTTGACCTTGAGCTTCACTTCGACCCGTGCGCCGAGGCGGTTGATGATGCCGACCAGGCGGTCGAGGGTGAAGCGGTTCAGGTCGGCATTGCGGATGCGGGAGAAGTCGG
>JBDTIO010000142.1:0-5954 GCA_039936375.1 Caldimonas sp.
CGATCAAGCTGCCGGCCAACGACGCCATCCTCATCCTGATCTGCTCGTACGTCGGCACGCTCTACGGCGGCTCGCGCACCGCCATCCTGCTCAACATCCCCGGCACCGCCGCCAATGCCGCGTCGTGTGCCGACGGCTACGCGCTCGCCCTGCGTGGCGAGGCCGGCCGCGCCATCGGCATCGCCACTTCGGGCGCCTTCATGGGCACCTTGTTCGGCGTGCTCTGCTTGGCCGCCTTCACGCCGGTGCTTGCCGAGGTGGCGCTCTCGTTCGGTGCCTACGAATTCTTCTGGCTCGCGCTCTTCGGCGTCGCGATGTCGGGAACCATCGTCGGCAACGACCCGCTGAAGGGCTGGCTGATGGGCGCGCTCGGCCTCTTCGTGGCGCAGATCGGCCAGGAAGGCCTCTATGCGTACAACCGCTTCACCTTCGGCTGGAGCCAGCTCGAAGGGGGCATCTCGCTGATCCCGGCGCTGGTCGGCGCCTTCGGTTTCGCCGAGGTGCTGACGACGCTCTCCGAGCCCGTGGAGCGCAAGCTGGTCGACCTGAAGGACTCGGTGCTGCCGCGCTTTCGCGAAGTGGCGAAGTACTGGCGCACCGTCCTGCGCTCGGGCGTCATCGGCGTGCTGACCGGCCTGATGCCGGGCGTCGGCGAAGACTCGGGCGCCTGGATGTCGTATGCCGCGGCCAAGGCATCGAGCAAGGAGAAGGAGCTGTTCGGCAAGGGCTCGATCGACGGCCTCATGGCGGCCGAGACCGGCGACATGGCCTCGATCCCCGGCCACATCATTCCGGCGCTAGCACTCGGCATTCCCGGCTCCGCGCCTTCGGCCGTGCTCCTGGCGGCGATGATCATCCACGGCATCCAACCCGGGCCGATGATGCTGATCCAGCACCCGCAGTTCATCTACGAGGTCGTGGCCATGACCTCGCTGGCCACCGTGAGCATCCTCATCTTCGGCCTCTTCCTGGTGAAGCCGCTGCTGCTCGTGCTGCGCATCAAGCGGACGGTGCTGATGCCGATCATCTTTCTGCTCTGCACCGTCGGCGCGTACGCCAGCGCCTCGCGCCTGTTCGACATCGACTGCATGCTGGTGATCGGCATCGGCGCTTTCTTCCTGCGCCGGCGCGGCTACCAGATGGCGCCCTTCGTGCTCGGCCTGGTGCTCGGCGGCCTGCTCGACAAGAGCCTGCGCCGCGGCCTCGTGCTCTCCGATGGCAGCCTGCTGCCCTTCTTCACGCGGCCGATCTCGGCCGCCTTCGCCACCGTCGTGATCTTCACGCTGCTGCTGTACGTGCCGCCGTTCAAGGCCGCCGTGCAGGCCGTCACCGGCGGCGTGGGCTCGTTGCTGCGATCGCCGTTCAGGCGCCGGCCGCGCGATGGAGACGCGGCATGAAGCTGTCGCTCTGCAACGAGGTGCTCGGCGAGCTGCCTTTCGAAGCGCAATGCCGGTTGGCCGCTGACCTCGGCTACGACGGCCTCGAGATCGCGCCCTTCACGCTCGCCGAGGCGCCACAACGGATCGATGCCGCCGAAGCGCGGCGCCTGCGCGCCGTCGTCGAATCGTCGGGGCTCGTCGTCACCGGGCTGCACTGGCTGCTCGTCAAGCCGGCCGGCCTGTCGGTGACGACGGCCGATGCGAGCGTGCGTCGGCGCACGCTCGAGGTCGTGACTCGGCTGATCGGCCTGTGCGCCGAGCTCGGCGGCAAGGTGCTCGTGCACGGCTCGCCGAAGCAGCGCGAAGTGGCGGCGGGCGAGACGCGCGAGGTCGCGCTGGCGCGCCTGCAGGATTTCCTCGCCGCCATCGCCGACGTCGCGCTGAAGCTCGGCGTCGTCTACTGCATCGAGCCGCTCTCGCCGCGCGAAACCTCGATCGTCAACACCGTCGCCGAAGCCGCCGCGCTCGTTCGCGCCGTCGACAGCCCCAGCCTGCGCACCATGATCGATTGCAGCGCCGCCGGCCAGAGCGAGACGCAATCGGTGCCCGAGCTCATCGACGCGTGGCTGCCGACCGGCCTGGTTGCGCACGTCCAGGTGAACGACCCGAACCGGCGCGCGCCGGGCCAGGGCGAGATGCGCTTCGCGCCGATCTTCGCGGCGCTGAAGCGCAGGGGCTACGACGGCACGGTCGCCGTCGAGCCGTTCGACTACGTGCCCGACGGCCCGGGCGCCGCGGCCTTCGCGGCCGGCTACCTGCGCGGCATTCTCGAATCGCTGCGCTGAACTCATCCTCTTGCAGGCAACGCACATGGCAACACGACGACTCGGTCTCATCATGCACGGCGTCACCGGCCGGATGGGCCTGAACCAGCATCTGATCCGCTCGATCTGCGCGATCCGGGCGCAAGGCGGCGTCGCGCTGGCGAACGGCGACAAGGTCCTGCCCGACCCGATCCTGATCGGCCGCAATGCCGAGAAGATCGAGGCGCTGGCGCGCGCCCATGGCATCTCCCGCTGGGGCACCGACCTCGATGCTGCCCTGGCGAACAAGGACGACACCGTCTTCTTCGACGCCGGCACGACGCAGATGCGGCCACAGCTGCTGGCCAAGGCGCTGCGCGCCGGCAAGCATGTCTACTGCGAAAAGCCGATCGCCACGAATCTCAACGAGGCGGTCGAGATCGCGCGCGCCGCCGAGGCTTCGGGCCTGAAGCACGGCGCCGTGCAGGACAAGCTGTTCCTGCCCGGCCTGCGCAAGCTCGACATGCTGCGCCGCGCCGGTTTCTTCGGCCGCATGCTCGCCGTGCGCATCGACTTCGGCTACTGGGTCTTCGAAGGCGACCTGCAGCCGATCCAGCGGCCGAGCTGGAACTACAGGAAGGAAGACGGCGGCGGCATGATCCTCGACATGATGTGCCACTGGCGCTACGTGCTCGACAACCTGTTCGGCAAGGTGAAGTCGGTGTCGTGCCTGGGTGCCACGCACATCCCGAAGCGCTGGGACGAAGCCGGCCAGCCCTACGAGGCGACCGCCGACGACGCCGCCTACGCCACCTGCGAGCTCGAAGGCCACGGCGGCGAGCCCGTCGTCGCGCAACTGACGATGTCGTGGGCGACGCGGGTGCGGCGCGACGACCTCGTCACCTTCAGCGTCGACGGCACCGACGGCTCGGCCGTGGCCGGCCTGCAAAGCTGCAGTGCGCAGTCGAAGGTAGCGACGCCGCGACCGGTGTGGAATCCCGACGAGAAGCAGATGATGAATTTCTTCGACCAGTGGCAGAAGATTCCCGACACGCAGGTCTACGAGAACGGCTTCAAGCTCCAGTGGGAGCACTTCATCCGTCATGTCGCCGAGGACGCGCCGTACCGCTGGACGCTCGAGGAAGGGGCCAAGGGCGTGCAGCTTGTCGAGGCGGCGCTGGCGAGCTGGCAGGAACGCCGCTGGGTCGACGTGCCGGCGCTCGCCCTCTGACCCCCCGAAGGCACGCCATGACAATCTCGCTGCGCTTGCCGACGGCCGATGGCCGGATAGAGAACTATCGCCTGCGCCACGCGAGCGTGCGCGCCGTGCCGGCGCATCCGCCATGCTTCGATCGCGTCGCCTACTCGGCCGCGCACGTCGTCGCCGACCCTCGCGTGGCGACTGACCCGTGGCTCGCGGCGTCGCTCGACTGGGACGCGACGATCGGCTACCGGCGGCATCTCTGGTCGCTCGGGCTCGGCGTCGCCGAAGCGATGGACACGGCGCAGCGCGGCATGGGCCTCGACTGGCCGACCTCGCTCGAGCTGATCCGGCGCACGCTCGATGCCGCCAAGGACGTGCCCGGCGCGCTCGTCGCGTCCGGTTGTGGCACCGATCATCTCGCCGTCGATGCAGCGCGCAACGTCGACGACGTGATCCACGCCTACGAAACCCAGATGGCAGCGATCGAGAAGCTCGGCGGCAAACTCATCGTCATGGCGAGCCGGGCGCTGGCCCGCGTCGCCGCCGGCCCGGGCGACTACGAGCGCGTCTACGACCGCCTTCTCGCGCAATCGAAGCAGCCGGTAATCCTGCACTGGCTCGGCGACATGTTCGACCCGGCGCTGGCGGGGTACTGGGGCAACCACGACGTCGATCGCGCGATGGACACGGCGCTCGGAGTCATCGCCGCCAACCCGGGCAAGGTCGACGGCATCAAGATCTCGCTGCTCGACAAGGAAAAGGAGATCGCGATGCGCCGGCGTCTCCCGGCTACCGGAGGGCCTGACGGCCTGGGCGTGCGCATGTACACCGGCGACGACTTCAACTACGCCGAGCTGATCGCCGGCGACGGCGTCGGCGCGGCGAGCAACCAGCGGCAGAGCGACGCCTTGCTCGGCATCTTCGACGCGATCGCGCCGGCGGCGAGCGCGGCCCTCGCAGCCCTCGCGGAAGACGACACGCAACGCTTCCACGCCATCCTGGCGCCCACCGTGCCGCTGTCGCGCCACATCTTCCAGGCGCCGACGCGCTTCTACAAGACAGGCATCGTCTTCCTCGCCTGGATCAACGGGCACCAGTCGCATTTCACGATGGTCGGCGGCCAGCAGGGCGCGCGCGGAGTCCTGCATTTCGCCGAGGCATTCCGGCTCGCCGATGCGGCTGGCCTCATCGAGCAACCCGACCTCGCCGTCGCGCGCATGAAGCATCTGCTCGCGCTGCACGGCATCGACGGCTGAGCACCACACCGATGCGCGATTTCTCGGCCGACCATCGCTGGCTCTCGATCAACACCGCGACGCTGCGCGGCGCCGGCCCGCTCGACGTCATCATCGACGCCTGCGCCCGGCACGGCATCCGCGCCATCTCGCCCTGGCGCGACCAGGTCGCCGGCATCGGCCTGGCACGCACGGCCGAGCTCGTGCGCAGCAGCGGCCTCGAGCTCTCGGGCTATTGCCGCGGCGGCATGTTCCCGGGCATCGATGCGGCGTCACGACAATCGGCGCTCGACGACAACCGCCGCGCCGTCGACGAAGCGAAGACTCTGAACGCCGCCTGCCTGGTCCTCGTCGTCGGCGGGCTGCCCGGCGCACTCGCCGGCACACCGCTCTCGAAGGACCTGGTCGCAGCGCGCCACGACATTCACGACGGCATCGCCGCGACACTCGAATACGCGCGCGGCGTCGGTCTGTCGCTCGCGATCGAACCGCTGCATCCGATGTACGCGGCCGACCGGGCCTGCGTCAACACGATCGAGCAGGCGCTCGACCTGTGCGACGCCATCGACGCGGAACGCTCCGGCGCGCTCGGCCTGGCGGTCGACGTCTATCACGTCTGGTGGGACGCGAAGCTCGAAGCGCAGATCGCTCGTGCCGGCCGCGAGCGACTGCTCGCCTTTCACGTCTGCGACTGGCTCGTGCCGACGCGCGACATGCTGAACGATCGCGGCATGATGGGCGACGGCGTCATCGAGCTTGCGCGCATCCGCGGCTGGATGGAAGCGGCCGGATTCGCTGGCTACAGCGAGGTCGAGATCTTCTCGAGCGAGAACTGGTGGAAGCGGCCGGCAGATGACGTGCTCGCGACCTGCATCGAACGGCACCGCAGCGCCGTCTGAGCGGGGACGGTCAGGCCGCTGCGGCCGCCGGCGCGAGCGGGGTGCGGCGCACGCGGCCGACGTTGAACGCGCTGGCGATCATCAGGCCCTGGACAATGGCGATCATGAGCCAGATGTCGCTCGCGCGATGCATGTCCAGGAGTGGCCCGAAGGCCAGCGGCGCCGCAGCCTGTCCGATGTCGAGCCCCGAGTAGACGACGCCGTAGACGCGCCCGGTCGCGTTCGGCGGCGCGGCGCGCTTGACGATCAAGTCGCGCGACGGTGCCGCGATGCCGAGCCACACCAGCTTCGGCTGCCCCATGTCCATCAACGTACCGAACACCAGTGGCGCGAGCGCCTGGCCGATGTCGAGACCCGAGTAGACGACGCCGTAGACGCGCCCGGTCGCGTTCGGCGGCGAGGCGCGCTTGACGATCAGGTCGCGCGATGGCCCG
>JBDTIO010000143.1:0-2553 GCA_039936375.1 Caldimonas sp.
AGCACGCGGCCGGCGTTGCCGAGCAGCACGCCGAGCAGCCGGTATTCGATCGGCGTCAGGTGCACCTCGACGCCGGCCTTCTTGACGATGCGGGCGGCGAGGTCGATCTCGACGTTGCCGATCGTCACCATCGACGCCCCCTCCCCGGCGCGCGCGCCCTGCTGGCGACGCCGGTGCGCACGCACGCGGGCCAGCAGCTCCGAGACGCCGAACGGCTTTTCGATGTAGTCGTCGGCGCCGGCGTCGAGGGCACGGACCTTGTCGTTCTCGCCGGAGCGGGCCGACAGCACGATCACCGGCACGCTCGACCAGGTACGCAGCTCGCGGATCAGGTCGACGCCGTCGCCGTCGGGCAAACCGAGATCGACGATGACGAGGTCGGGCTTGCGCGTCGCCGCGTCGACCAGCCCCTGCTGCACCGTCTCGGTCTCGAAGACGCGCCAGCCCTCGGCCTCTAGCGAGGTGCGAAGAAAGCGCCGGATGTGGCGCTCATCTTCGACCAGCAGGACGATCGGCAACGCCTCGGCCATCACGTCGCCCTTTCGACCGTCGCCGCCGTCTCGGCGTGCGCCGCCGTCTCGGCTTGCGCTTCATCGTCGAAGGACGGCGGCGTACCCAGCGGAAGGGTGAACGTGAAGGCGGCGCCGGCGCCTTCGACGTTGCGGGCCTCGATCGTGCCGCCGTGCGCCTCGACGATCGCCTTGCAGATGGCCAGCCCGAGGCCGACGCCGGCGACCGCCGACTCGCGCGCACCGCGTGTGAATTTCTCGAAGATCGCCGTTTCCTGCCCGGCGCGCACGCCGCTGCCGGTATCGGCCACGGTGATCTGCATGACGGCCGGCTCGGCGCGCGCCGAGATGCGCACGGCCGCTGTCTTCGGCGTGTACTTGGCCGCGTTCTCGAGCAGGTTGACGAAGACGCGCTCGATCAGCACGGCGTCGCACTCGACCAGCGGCAGATCGCTCGGCAGGTCGGTCGTCACCGGCCGCGGCGCCAGCACCCGAGCGCTGGCGCGCACCGCGCTGCCCACCATTTCTTCGACCGAATGCCATTCGCGATGCAGGCGCACGTCGCCGCTTTCGATCCGCGCCATGTCGAGCAGGTTGTTGACCTGCGTGCTCATGCGCAGCGCCTCGGTCCGCAGCTCGCCGGCAATCTCGTCCTGCTCGCCGCTCAACGCCGGCTTCGTCAGGCGCAGGCTCTCGGCCAGGCCGACCAGGCCGGCGAGCGGCGTGCGCAGATCGTGCGAGAGCGCGGCCAGCAAGGAGTTGCGCAAGCGTTCGGATTCGATCTGTACCGTCGCCGCCTGCGCCACGTCGACGTAGTGGACGCGCTCGAGCGCGATCGCGGTCAGTGCCGCGAAGGTCTCGAGCTGGCGGCGCTGCTCGGGCACGAGCAGCAGGCGCGGTTCGTCGGGCGAGAGCGCGAGCACGCCACGGGTACGCATCGGCGCCTTCAGCGGCAGGTAGAGCCAGGCGCTGCCGGGCAAGGTGTCGGTGCCGAGGCCGGCGGCCTGGGCATGATCGAAGGCCCAGCGCGCCGTGCCGGCGTCGAGCCCGGCCGCGTCGGGCGCGGCGGCGATCGAACGCAGGCGGTCGTCGGCGTCGAGCACGAACAGGTGAACGCGGGCACGGAACTCGCGCGCCACCGCTTGCTCCGCCGCCTCGACGACCTGGCCGACGGCGAGCACGCTCGACAGATCTCGCGCCACCTCAAACAACGAACGCGAGCGGCGCTCGCGATGCGTGGCGATCCGGGCCTGGAAGCGCAGCCCCGCGGTGAGCTGGCCGACGATGAGGCCGACCGCGAGCATGACGCCGAAGGTCAGCACGTACTGGATGTCGGCCACGCTGAACGACAGCTTCGGCGGCACGAAGAAGTAGTCGAACGCGCCGACGTTGAGCACCGAGGCCAGCGCCGCCGGGCCGCGGCCGTAGCGCAGCGCGACGCCGAGCACCGCAAGCAGGAAGAGCATGACGATGTTGGGCAGGTCCAGCACGGCCTCGAGCGGCAGCGCGGCGGCGGTGAGCAGCGCACAGGCCAGCACCGCGACGACGTAGCCGATGGGCCGCCGGCTCGGGTCCCGCTCGTCGCCACGGTCGCTCGACGCGACCGGCGGCCGGGCGGCGCGCGCCGGCGCGCCGATCTCGATCAGGTCGACGTCGGGTGCCAGCCGGCCGAGCTGCTGAGCCAGGCTGCCGGCGGGCCGCCAGAAGCTGGCCTGGTTGTGGCCCATCACGATCTTCGAGAGGTTGTGCCGGCGCGCGTGCTCGACCACGGCGGCGGCAACGTTCGCGCTGGTCAGCACCGCCGTCGTCGCACCGAGCTCCTCGGCGAGCTTTACGGCGCGCAGGATGCGCTCGCGGCGGTCGTTAGCCAGCCGCTGCAGCGCCGGCGTCTCAACGTAGACGGCGTGCCACGACACTGCGAGCTGCTGCGCCAGCAGGGCGGCGCTGCGCACGATGTGGCTGGCACCTTCGCTCGGGCCGACGCAGCACAGCACCGCGCTCTCGGTCTTCCAGACGCGGCCGATGGCGCGAAAGGCGCGGTACG
>JBDTIO010000144.1:0-3288 GCA_039936375.1 Caldimonas sp.
TTTCCCTCGGCAGATCGATGCCGATGAAGACCATCTTGCTCGTCTTCTTCTCTCCAGGCGCCCATTTCGGGCCGAGATCGCTGCCCATCAACTGGTGCACGCCCTGGAAGATCACCTTGCGGTCGGAGCCCTTCATGTTCAGCACGCCCTTGTAGCGGAGCAGCTTGGGGCCGTAGACCTGGACGATCGCGCCGAGAAAATCTTCCAGTTTCCCGGCGTCGAGCGGCTTGTCGGCGCGGAACACGAACGACTTCACGTCGTCGTCGTGCGCGTGATGGTGCGGGTGGTCGCAGTGCTCGCCGGGCGCGTGGTCGTGCCCTTCGTGGCCGTGCTCATGGCCATGAGCATGGTCGTGACCATGATCGTGTTCGTCGGCCTTCAGGAAATCCGGGTCGATCTCGAGCTTGGCGTTGAGGTTGAAGCCCTTCAGATCGAACACTTCCGCGATCGGAATTTCGCCGAAGTTCACCCTCGTCTGCTTGGCGCGGGGGTTCATGTGCTTGATGCGGTGGATCAGCGCCTCAACGGTCTGACCATCGACCAGATCGGTCTTGCTGATGAAGATCTGGTCGGCGAAGCCGATCTGCCGGCGCGCTTCCTGCCGGTCGTTCAGCTGCTGATCGGCATGTTTGGCGTCGACCAGCGTGAGGATCGAGTCGAGCAGGTAGCTCTCGGCGATTTCGTCGTCCATGAAGAAAGTCTGCGCCACCGGGCCTGGGTCGGCCAAGCCGGTGGTTTCGATGACGACCCGGTCGAAATCGAGCTCGCCCTTCCTCTTCTTCTCGGCAAGCTCGGCGAGCGTAGTGCGCAGATCTTCGCGGATCGAACAGCAGACGCAGCCGTTGTTGAGCTGAATGATCTGTTCCTTGGAGTCCTGCACCAGGATCTCGTTGTCGATGTTCTCTTCGCCGAACTCGTTCTCGATGACGGCGATCTTCTGCCCATGCGCCTCGGTCAGAACACGCTTCAAGAGCGTTGTCTTGCCCGAGCCGAGGAAGCCGGTCAGGATGGTGGCGGGGATCAGGCTCATGGACGATTCACCTTCGTTCTGCGTTTTTCTCGCTGCGAAATGCGCCCGCACCAAGTGGGGGCGGCAACACATTTCTCAAGGTATCAGACTTGTCAAGCTCGCGTCGCCGCCGGGTGCCGTTAGGGTAAGCTCTTTGATCCACGGCTTTCGGCGGAGCGCGAGTATCACCGCGACCGCCCTTCGATGTCAGAACCCACTGCCGCCCGCGTTTCGCGCGGTGCCGACAAGGCTGCTTTGTCGGCTGGCCGGCGCAATATCTTCCAGAAGCTCGTCGACCTTGTCTCGCCGGGCCCCGAGTCGCGCGACGAATTGATCGAGTCCCTCGCCGAGGCCGAGCAGAAGGAGCTGATCGAGCCCGAGTCGCGGATGATGCTCGAGGGCGTGATCCGCATGGCCGACATGACCGCGGGCGACGTCATGGTGCCGACGCGCCACATGGACCAGCTCGACATCGACGCGCCCTTCGACGAGATGCTGCACGTCATCATCCGCACCGGCCATTCGCGCTTCCCGGTCTTCGAGGGCCGGCGTGAGAACGTGATCGGCATCCTGATGGCCAAGGACCTGCTGAAGCTGCAGCGCTCGCCCGACCTCAACCTGCGCACCTTGCTGCGGCCGGCGGTGTTCGTGCCCGAATCGAAGGCCCTCAACGACCTGCTCCGCGATTTCCGCTCGATGCGCAATCACCTCGCGATCGTCATCGACGAGTTCGGCACCACCGCCGGCCTGCTGACCATCGAAGACGTGCTCGAGGAGATCGTCGGCGAGATCGAGGACGAGTTCGACGAGAAGGACGGCGAGAGCAGCATCTACACATTGGCCGACGGTAGCCAGCGGGTCGCCGGCGACACGACGGTCAGCGCCGTCAACGACTTCTTCGAGGTGCATCTGCCCACCAACGAGTTCGACACCATCGGCGGCCTCGTCGCCCATGAACTCGGCCGCGTGCCGCGGCGCGGCGAGGCGCAGACCCTGGGCGGTCTCGTCTTCGCGGTCATGCTCGCGCGGGGCGGCGCCGTGCGCTGGTTCAAGGTGACGCGCGCCGCCGAAGAAGCGCTCGGCTCCGACGGCGCCTGAGAACGGGCGAATGAACCTGCCGCGGCGGTTCCTTCGCCCCTTCTGCATCGTCGAGCTTCGCCTTTGAAGCGCCTGAAAGGGTTGCCCGAGGTCGCCTTCGTGGCCCTGCTCGGGGCCGCCCAGACGATCACCTACGTCGAAACCGCGCTCTGGCCGTTGCAGATGCTCGCCATGGCGCTTCTGGCCTGGCGCATCGGCCGCGCCTCGGCCCGGCGCGCCGCCGGGCTCGGGCTCGCCTACGGAACGGCCTGGCTCGGCGCGGGTACCTGGTGGCTCTACATAAGCATGCATCGCTATGGCGGACTGCCGGCCTGGTTGACCGTCCTCGCCGTTCTGGCTCTTTCGCTCTTCCTCTCGCTGTACCTCGCCGCTGCGATGGCGGCTACCGCCCGCTGGAGCCCGCCCGGGCCGCTGCTCGGCGCCCTCGTGTTCGCCTCGGCCTGGCTGCTCGCGGAGCTCGCCCGCGGCCTGATCTTCACCGGCTTTCCGTGGCTGGCCAGCGGTTACGCGCACGTCGACTCGCCACTCGGCGGCCTGGCGCCGTGGATCGGCGTCTACGGGGTCGGCGCGGTCGCCGCGGGACTGGCGGCGGCGTTCGGCTTCAGCTCGCTCGGTCGCCTCCGTGCGTGGCTGGCGCCGAGCACGGCCTTGCTCGGCGCGCTGGTGCTCGGAGCGCTCGCCGGCAGCATCGATTTCACGCAGCCGACCGGCGTGCTTCGCGTCACGCTGCTCCAGGGCAACGTGCCGCAGGACGAAAAGTTTTCCGTTCGCTACGTGCCGCAAACGCTCCAGCTGCTGACGACGCAGCTCGAAACCGCGCGCGGCGATCTCGTGGTTGGCCCGGAGACCGTGATTCCCATGCTGCCGAGCCAGCTCGATCCGAAGTGGTGGCACGCCGTTCTCGACCGCTTTCACCAGCCGGGCCGCTTCGCCCTGCTCGGCATGCCGCTCGGCAACGACGATGATGGCTACACCAATTCGGCGGTCGGGCTCTCGGCGGCATCGGCGGCACTGCCGGACGGCTTTTACCGCTACGACAAGCACCACCTGGTGCCTTTCGGCGAGTTCATTCCAACCGGCTTTCACTGGTTCACGCGCCTCATGAACATTCCCCTCGGCGACTTCAATCGCGGGCCTGTCACGGCACCGTCGTTCGTCGTCAAGGGCGAGCGTGTCGCGCC
>JBDTIO010000145.1:0-2747 GCA_039936375.1 Caldimonas sp.
TCGGTGCGCGGCAGGCTGACGTCGACCAGCCGCGCGCCGAGGCGCTCGAATTCGGCCAGCGCCGCGCGCAGCGCCGTCTCGACGTCGCCGGCGAGGCCGGCGGGAAAGAATTCCTTCGGCACGCCGATGCGCAAGCCGTGCAGCGGCTTTTGCGCCGTCGCGCCGTCGCGGCGGCGGTCAAGTGCGGCGACGTAGTCCTGCGGCGGTCGCTCGGCGCTTGTCGAGTCACGCGCGTCGAAGCCGCTCATCGCCGAAAGCAGCCAGGCGCAGTCTTCGGCGCTGCGCGCCAGCGGGCCGGCCTGGTCGAGGCTGGAGGCGAAGGCGATCATCCCGTAGCGGGAACACGTGCCGTAGGTCGGCTTGATGCCGGTGATGCCGCAAAAGCTCGCCGGCTGGCGGATCGAGCCGCCGGTGTCGGTGCCGGTCGCGGCGGGAAGCAGGCGCGCGGCGACCGCGGCCGCCGAGCCGCCCGATGAGCCGCCCGGCACCCGGCTCTCGTCCCACGGATTCCGGACGATGTTCCAGGCCGAGTTCTCGTTGCTCGAACCCATTGCGAATTCGTCGCAGTTGAGCTTGGCCAGCGTCACCATGCCGGCCTCGGCGAGCCGCGCCACCACTGTCGCGTCGAACGGGCTGCGGTAGCCGGCCAGCATGCGCGAGCCGGCGGTCGTCGGCAGATCGCGGGTCACGAAGATGTCCTTGTGCGCGATCGGCACGCCGGTGAGCGGACCTGCGTTGCCACGCGCGCGACCGGCGTCGGCGGCGCGCGCCGCCCCGAGCGCCAGCTCGTCGTCACCGGCGAGTGCGACCCCCAGATGCCGATACTCGGCAAGGCGAGCCAGACAGTGCGTCGTCAGCTCGACACTGGAAACCTGCTTGTCGTGCAGAGCGCGGCTCAGCTCGGCAACGCCGAGCGCGTGCAGATCGCCCTTCATGCCGTGGTTCGGCCCGGTGCCGCCCTCATTCGATAACCCGCGGGACCAGGAAGAGACCGCCTTCGACAAGCGGTGCGCTGCGCTGATTGGCAGCGCGATCGTCAGCCTCGGTGACGGCGTCGTCGCGCAGGCGCAAGTGGGCGTCGCCGATGGCGGCGAGCGGGGTGTATAGCGGCTCGACGCCGCTGGTGTCGACCGCGCTCATCTGCTCGACGATGCGAAAGAAGCTGTTCAGCTGCGCCAGCATGCGAGCTTCCTCGTCGGCGCCGAGGTCGAGGCGCGCCAATTCGGCAATACGGCGCACATCGGAAGAAGTCAGGGCCATCGCCGCAAACGCAATCGCGAAAAGGTCGCCGCTAGAGGCGAATTGAAGGACCTCGCAGGCTCGAATGGCCAGGGGCTTGGGTTATTATCCCCGGTTAATTCACAGCCCTGGTCGCCGCTGCGAAGGGCTCGGCGTCAAGGTTTCGCCTTGCGGCTCGCAACAGGTCCTTCGCCTCGACGCCATCACGCTCCCAGACCCATGTTCGGATCCTTTCGTCGCTATTTTTCGACGGACCTGGCCATCGACCTTGGCACCGCCAACACGCTGATCTACGTGCGTGGCAAAGGCATCGTGCTCGATGAGCCCTCCGTCGTCGCCATCCGCCATGAAGGCGGCCCCAACGGCAAGAAAACCATCCAGGCCGTCGGCACCGAGGCCAAGGCCATGCTCGGCAAGGTGCCGGGCAACATCGAAGCCATCCGGCCGATGAAAGACGGCGTGATCGCCGACTTCACCGTCACCGAGCAGATGCTCAAGCAGTTCATCAAGATGGTCCATCCGCGATCGGTCTTGAGGCCCAGCCCGCGCATCATCATCTGCGTGCCTTGCGGCTCGACCCAGGTCGAGCGCCGCGCGATCCGCGAATCGGCGCTCGGCGCCGGCGCCTCGCAGGTCTACCTCATCGAAGAGCCGATGGCCGCGGCGATCGGTGCCGGATTGCCGGTCAGCGAGGCGAGCGGCTCGATGGTTGTCGACATCGGCGGCGGCACGACCGAGGTCGGCGTCATCTCGCTCGGCGGCATGGTCTACAAGGGCAGCGTGCGCGTCGGCGGCGACAAGTTCGACGAAGCCATCATCAATTACATCCGCCGCAACTACGGCATGCTGATCGGCGAGCCGACGGCCGAGATGATCAAGAAGAGCATCGGCTCGGCCTTCCCCGGCTCCGAAGTCAAGGAGATCGAGGTCAAGGGCCGCAATCTCTCCGAAGGCGTGCCGCGCTCGTTCACGATCTCCTCGAACGAGATCCTTGAAGCGCTCACCGACCCGCTCAACCAGATCGTCTCGAGCGTCAAGAACGCGCTCGAGCAGACGCCGCCCGAGCTGGGCGCCGACATCGCCGAGCGCGGCATGATGCTGACCGGCGGCGGCGCCTTGCTGCGCGACCTCGATCGCCTGCTCGCCGAGGAAACGGGCCTGCCGGTGCTGGTCGGCGAAGACCCGCTCACCTGTGTCGTGCGCGGTTGCGGCATGGCCCTCGAGCGCATGGAGCGCTTGGGCTCCATCTTCACTTCAGAGTAGAAATGGCGCCCCCACGCTCACTGCGTTCGCTGCCCCCCGAAGGGTCGCCCTCGGGCTTGGGTCGGCCCGGCGTCCGGCCGGGGATTCGTCGGCGCTGAGAGGATCGCGACGATGGCGCTCGGCACCCTCGATCGCACGCCGCCGCCGTTCTTTCGCCAAGGTCCGTCGGCCCTGACGAAGCTCTGCTTCTGCTCGGCGCTGGCGCTTTTTCTCATGGTCGCCGACGTTCGCTTTCGTATCACCCA
>JBDTIO010000146.1:0-4407 GCA_039936375.1 Caldimonas sp.
TCTGCACTTCATCGACGGCGACGCGCTGCATTCGCCAGAGAGCGTAGCCAAGATGCAGGCCGGCACGCCGCTGCAGGACGACGATCGCTGGCCCTGGCTCGATCGCATCGGCGCTTGCCTGGCCGACACGACACGCTGGCCGCGCGGCGTCGTCATTGCGTGCTCGGCGCTGAAGCGCGCCTATCGCGACCGCATCCGCGCCGCCGCGCCCGGCGTGCGTTTCGTTTTTCTCGACGGCACCGAGGCCCTGATCCATTCGCGCCTGGCCGGCCGCAGCGGCCACTACATGCCCCGCGCCTTGCTGGCGAGCCAGCTGCGCACGCTCGAGGTGCCCAGCGTCGACGAGGGCGACGTGCAGCGCCTCGGCGTCGAACTGGCCGCGAACGACATCATCGAGCGCGCCGTGCTCGCCTTGAAGAGCGGCTTCGGCGCCGTCTAGGTGCAGTTTCTCGGCGCGCGATACCTGGCGAATCGGCAGTCAGCCGTTGCCGGCGGCGAATTCACGCAGCCCACAGAATCGGCGCATGAGCCGACTCTTCGAACCGTGGCAGATCGGCGAGCTCCATCTGCCCAACCGCATCGTCATCGCGCCGATGTGCCAGTACTCCGCCAGCGACGGCTCGCCCGGCGACTGGCACATCATCCACCTCGGCCATCTGGCGCTGTCGGGTGCCGGCCTGTTGATCGTCGAGGCGACCGCAGTGTCGGCCGAAGGCCGCATCACGCCCGGCGACCTCGGCCTCTATAGCGATGCCAACGAGGCCGCGCTCGGGCGCGTCCTCGGCGCCGTGCGCGCCCACTCCGCCATCAAGCTCGGCCTGCAACTCGCGCATGCGGGCCGCAAGGCATCGAGCCGCGCGCCGTGGCTGGGCGGCAAGCAGATCCGGCTCGGCGAGGCGGGATCGTGGCGTGCCGTCGCGCCGTCGGCGGTGCCGCATTCGCCGAGCGAAGACGCGCCATTGGCCCTCGATGCCGCCGGCCGGCAAAAGGTGCGTGACGATTTCGTCGCTACCGCGCGCCGGGCCGCGCGGCTCGGCTTCGACGGCGTCGAGATCCACGCGGCGCATGGCTACCTGCTGCACCAGTTCCTCTCGCCGATCGCCAACAAGCGCGACGATGAATACGGCGGCAGCCTGGAAAACCGGATGCGCTTTCCGCTGGAGATATTCGATGCGGTGCGCGCCGTCTTTCCCGCCGAGCGCCCGGTATGGGCCCGCATCTCGGCCACCGACTGGGTGCCCGGCGGCTGGGACATCGAAGGCACGGTCGCGCTCTCGCGGGCGCTCAGGGAGCGCGGCTGCGCCGCCATCCACGTCTCGAGCGGCGGCGTCTCGCCGAAGCAGGACATCAAGCCCGGGCCCGGCTATCAGGTGCCGTTCGCGCAGCGGGTGAAGACCGAGGTCGGCCTGCCGACGATCGCCGTCGGCCTGATCACGGAGGCTGCGCAGGCCGAGACCATCGTCGCCACCGGCGAGGCCGACGCCGTCTCGCTGGCCCGCGCGATGCTGTACGACCCGCGCTGGCCGTGGCACGCGGCGGCGAAGCTGGGCGCACAGGTGCAAGCCCCGCACCAATACTGGCGCTCGCAGCCGCGCGAGTACAAGGACCTGTTCGTCAACGCGCAGTTCGGCGCGCGCTGAACGCTCGCGCGAGCACGTGCGGCCGGCCGCGCCGCCGATCGGCGCGTCGCTTCGGCGCGCGAGGATCGTCGTGTAGGACGATCACCAATTCTTTCGTGCAGCCCTTGCAAGGCCTGATTTGCGCGAACTCGACCGCTGATCCACCGTCGAACGAGCCTCGACCCGATCGGGCCTTCTATTTAGCAGGAGCGACAGATGAAACTCTCGACAATCGCCGGGGCACTTTGCCTGGGCCTGGCGAGCACCGGCGCCGCATGGGCGCAAACCACGGTGACGGAGCCCACCGTCACCATCGGCAGCACGCAGCCGACGCCCGAAAGCCCGGCGATCGCCCGCAAGGAAGCCGCCGCAGCCCTGTCGCAAGCGAAGCAGGACTGCCGAAAGGCGGCCGGCGCCGACGCGCGGAAAAGCTGCATGAGCGAGGCCCGCGACGACTACGACCAGATGATGGCCAAAGCCGGCTCGCGCCGCCCGAACAAGACGTCCTGATCGACGCGGCCGCGACGACGCGGCGTGCGCGCGGCAACGCCACAATGTAGCGATGCCGCCACCGCACGACCCTGCCGCGACGCCGCGTTTCGGCCGACCGATGCTCGAGCACTTTCCGCTCGAGCCCGGCGGCGTCTATCTGAACCACGGCACAGTGGGTGTGACGCCGATCGCCGTGATGCGGTCGCGTGCGGCCATCCTCGAGGAGATCGAACGCCATCCGGCCCGCGTCATGATTCGCGAGTTGATGCAGCTCGGCACCTTGATGCCGCAAAGTGCGCCGGCGTCGACACCGAATCCGACACCGCGGTTGCGAGCCGCCGCTGCGCGTGTCGCGAGTTTTCTCGGCGCCGCCGCCGATGCGCTGGTGTTCGTCGACAACGCGAGCAGCGGCGTCAACGCGGTGCTGCGCTCGCTGGCACTGCGGCCCGGCGACGAGATCCTTGTCACCGACCAGTCCTATGGCGGCGTGGTCCGCGCCGCGGCCTTCATCGCCGGCGAACGCGGCGCTGCCGTCACGACGGTCGCCTTGCCGTTTCCGGCACGCGATCCGCAGGCCTTCGTGGCGGCGATCGAAGCGGGGCTGACGTCGCGCACGCGCTTGGCGATCCTCGACCACATCAGTTCCGAGACGGCGCTCGTCATGCCACTCGCCGAAATGGCCGCCACCTGCCGCGCCCGCGGCGTGCCGGTGCTGGTGGACGGCGCGCATGCGCCGGGCGCCATCGACGTGAACATCGAGTCGCTCGGCGTCGACTGGTATGCCGCCAACCTGCACAAATGGGCCTTCGCACCGCGCGGCTGCGGCGTGCTATGGGCGGCACCGGCGCGCCGTGCCGGCCTGCATCCGGCCGTCGTCTCCTGGGGCGTGACGAACGACGACTGGCTGCAGGAGTTCGACTGGACCGGCACCCGCGATCCTTCGCCGTGGCTGGCGGCGCCGGCCGGTCTCGATTTCATGCGCGACGTGCTCGGCGTGGCGGCGATGCGCGACTACAACCATCGGCTCGTCTGGCACAGCGCACAGCGCCTGGCCGCCGCCTGGGGTCATGACTGGACGACGCCCGAAGCGATGGTCGGCTGCATGGTCACGGTGCCGCTGCCGGTGCGCTTCGCGCCGGCCGATGCGAGCACCGCGCACCGGCTGCGCGATGCCCTGCTGTTCGAGCATGGCATCGAGCTGCCCGTCGTCGCCCGGGCCGGCGCGTTGCGGGCCCGCCTCTCGATCCAGGTCTACAACGACGAGAGCGACATCGCCCGGCTGGAAGCGGCCGTGGCGGCGCTACGCTGAGCCTGCGTTTGCGACGCGTCGCCGGCCTCCGCTCTGTGGCATCCTCGGCGCGGCATGGCTGACTCGGCAACGCCACCGCGCGCTCCGCTCGCGCGCTATCGACAAAAGCGCAACTTCGGCGTCACGTCGGAGCCGGCCGGCAGGCCGGGCGACGAGCCCGGTCGAAGCAGCCAGGCGCTCGCCTTCGTCGTGCAAAAGCACTGGGCGAGCCGCCTGCACTACGACTTTCGCCTCGAGCTTGGTGGCGTGCTGCTGAGCTGGGCGGTGCCGAAAGGGCCGTCGTTCGATCCGTCGAAGATGCAGATGGCGGTGCACGTCGAGAACCATCCGCTCGACTACGCGGCGTTCGAAGGCACGATCCCGCCCAAGCAGTACGGCGCCGGCACCGTGATCGTCTGGGACCGCGGCACGTGGGAGCCGGTCGGCAGTGCCGAAGACGGCGTGGCCGCGGGCAAGCTCGTCTTTCGCCTGCACGGCGAAAAGCTGGCCGGCCTGTGGGAGCTGGTGCGCATCGCCAAGCCCGGCGACAAGCAGGACCCCTGGATGCTTTTCAAGAAGCGCGACAAGTGGGCCCGCCCGCTCGCCGAGTACGACGTGATCGCGGCGCTGCCCGATAGCGTCGTCGCCCATCCGCTCGGGCTCGTCGAAGCACGCGAGCCGCGCGGCACGCGCGGCGTCGTCGAGAAGAAAAGCGCTGAAGCGGACGCGAAGCCTGACCTCGCCGCTGCCGTGAAAGCGCCGCTGCCGGCCAGGCTCGAGCCGCAGCTCGCCACGCTCGTCGACACGCCGCCGCCGGGCGACTGGCTGGTCGAGACCAAGCTCGACGGCTATCGCCTCATGACACGCATCGAGCACGGCAAGGCTCGGCTCATCACGCGCGGTGGCCACGACTGGACCAAGAAGATGATGCCACTCGCTGCTGACGTCGAGGCGCTCGGCATCGACTCGGCCTGGCTCGACGGCGAGATCGTCGTCATGAGCGAAGCC
>JBDTIO010000147.1:0-4403 GCA_039936375.1 Caldimonas sp.
GATGGACTCGAAGCCGAAGTAGCCCACGACGGCCAGTACCACGAGGACACCGATCGCCATCAGCAGGCTGCTGACGACCCGCCAAGCGAAGCGCAATATCGACCGCGGCGCCTTGAGCAGGACGGACTTCACGCCGCGGCGGTCGGCTCTTTCATCGCCTTAAGCATAGCGATACCCGCCGACTCGCCGTAGTGAACACCGTTCCGGGAGAGAGATTCACCGGCTGCAAGCCGCTCCGGCGCAACGCTGCACCCGCGTGCCACACGAGTCGAGAGCGCCGTCACCAACCGCGGATGGCCGGACTGCGTCGACCGCGCTAGCCATCCCGGTGGCCCGGTTGCATATCGTTCGCCTATGCTCTATCGAAGGCTTGGCCATGGTCAATGAAAGCAGGCGGTGGATAGAAAACTCGGACGCCATTCCGCGTTTCCCCGCCTTGGTCTGGAAACTCCAGCTCCGGCCGGCCTGCGCGACGCCCTGGCCGCAAGGATCCTGGCGGCGTCAGCTTCAACGCTTCAACGGGATGTTCTCTTCGTTCACGGCGTAGTTGAGCAAACCGCTGCGGTTACACACACGGGAGACCCAAATAGACGACGAGACACTCAACCTCAGCATTCGCAAGTTCATTAAGATGGTCGGCGTCAACTCGCAGCGCGAAATCGAGCAGGCGGTCGCGAAGACCGTCGCCATCGATCCCAGCGCCGAGACGCTTGCGGCCACCACGACCCGGGGGTCCCTGGAGTTGGGGCTCAAGGTCAAGTTCGACGGCGACATCAAGCTGCGTTGACCTTCCGCCGCCGGGAGTTACGTAAATGAAAGGCATGAGGTGCAATGGCCGTGCCCACGACGCCTGCCAGCGCTACATCTTCCCGCCAAAAGCCCCGCTTCGTCTGATCTTAGGTTATTGATCAGCGCAAGTCATGACAGCAAGCGCGGCCAATTCCGGCGGAGTAGAAAGGTCTGCGATGCCGTGCGAAGTTTGGGTATTGATCGGTGCGCTCTTGGTAGGACTCTGGATTGATTTCCGTATGTCCTTGAAAATCGGTACCGCGAGGGTTCAAGCTCGCGGTTCCCGCCACTAACAATGCGAACAGGAAATACCAATGCCAAATGTCGCCAGCGTCTTGAAGTCAGAGATCTCACGTATCGCCAAGAAGGAGTTGCGGCTCGAGCTCGCCGGCCTGAAGAAGGCTCATGCTTCCTTAAGGTCCGACGTCGCCCTCCTCAAGCGTCTCATGCGTGGCCTCGAGAAGACCTTGCGCTTGGCCGCAAAGTCCCGGCGAGCAAAGCCTGAGACCTCTACCGATGAGCCGTCCGCAACCAACAGTCGGTTCAGCGCGAAGTCCCTCGCTTCGCAACGCCGGCGCCTGGGCTTGTCGGTCGAGGAATGCGGCCTTCTGATCGGCAGCTCAGGCCAGGCGATCTACAACTGGGAGGCTGGCAAAGCCCGCCCGATAGCCAAGAACTTGGCGGCGATCGCCGCCCTGCGAACTCTCGGCCGCAAGAGTGCTGCCGATATAGTCGCGGCACGACGCCAAGACGGCTGACCAAGCCTCGGCGTGCCGCCGGCGAGTAAGCCAGACGGTACAAGCCGCAGTCATCGACCTCGTGCACGACATCGCCATCTGGCCTGATCACGAGCCTGGCTAGCTTGCCCCGGATCTACTCGGCCCAGCCGCCGTTGCCCGCCCACGCCTCGGCCATCCCGTGGATGTTCATCTGGTGTTCGGTCTGGTCGATGCGGCCGACGAGCCGGACCTGTCGATCGACGTCTTGCTGCGGCGCGCCGAATTGGCGGCCGGAGAAACCAAGCGGCACAAGGTCAAGCGACCAGGGCCTACCGTTTCAATGCCCGAAACGTACAACTACCCCTAACGACGCCCTCGACCGATCCGCTCGACGAGTTGCGTCCGGTTCTCGACGTCGAGCTTGCGAAAGGCATGGCTCAGGTGCGTGCGCACGGTTGTGAAGCCGATTCCCAGCCGCTGGGCAATCGCCTTGTCGCGCAGGCCCAGCGAGACGAGTCGAACGACGGCGCGCTCGCGCTCGCTCAGACGCTCGGCACCGGCATCGCGATCAGCCGGCCGACCCGGCAGGCGCGAATCACAGTCGGCCGCCTCGCTGCGCGCCCGCTTCAGCGCCGCGACGAACGCCGGCTTGATCAGCTCGAGCAGGGCCAGCGAATCGGCGCCGAAGCGCTCGCGCTTGCGGCTGCGCCAGATCCGCATGTCGCCGATGTTCTCGTCGCCGTCCCACGCGTAGAGATTGACGCCCCAGTACAGGCCATCCCGGTACAGGAAGTCGTTGAAGAACTCGGTCTTCATGAGTTCCGACTGCGCCATCTCCTGCTCGATGAGGGTCGCGTCGCGATGGCGCTGCATCTTCGACGTGATGGGATCGTGGTACTGGTAGTAGGCCTCGTAGTTGCTGAGGTTGGTGTCCGACATGTTGAGGGCGACGCGGCTGCCGAAGACGCCGCTCTCGGCGTTCCACACATAGGAGGCGTAGTAGTCCGCACCGAGCAGGTCGAGCAGGCCCAGGCCGATCCGTTCGCGAACCTCGGCCTCGCCGTGCGGCTCGGCCAGCGTCACCATGAGTCGGGACAGGCTTCGCGACTGCGCCGTCGAAAGAAACATCGTCTCTCCAGTCAAGGACGGCCCTCATCAATCCTGAGGATAGCCGTGACCTCGTTACCGCCGCAACATCATTTGCTCCAACGACGAGCCGTAACGGCGATCGAGGAGAGACGATGGATCCGAGCACCCTGACGATCACCGAGGCGGCGGCGGCGATGCAGCGCGGCGAGATGACCGCCGTGGCCTATGCCGAGGCGCTCATCGGCCAGGCCGCAAGGGCCGGCGCCCTGAATGCTTTCATCCACTTCGATGCCCAGGCCGTGCGTGACTCGGCCGCCGCCGCCGACCGAAGCCGCAGCGGCGCAGCCGGCCGGCCACTGGCGCCGCTACACGGCGTGCCGCTGGCGATGAAGGACAACCTCGACACCGTCGCGATGCCGACCACCGGTGGCACGCCCGGCCTCAAGGGACATCGGCCGAAGACAAACGCCGCGGTCGTGCAGAAGCTCGTCGATGCCGGCGCGATCGTCTTCGGCAAGACCAACCTCCACGAACTCGCCTACGGCATCACCAACAACAACGCCGGCTTCGGCGCAGCCCGCAATCCGTACGACCCGAGCCGCATTCCCGGCGGCTCGAGCGGCGGTGTCGGCGTCGCCGTCGGCGCCCGCATCGTTCCGGGCGGCATCGGCACCGACACGGGCGGCTCGATACGCGTCCCGGCGGCGCTCTGCGGCATCGTCGGCTTCCGGCCGACGACCGGCCGCTGGTCGCAGCAGGGCGTGGTGCCGATCTCGCACACCCGGGACACACCCGGGCCGATGACGCGCAGCGTCGCCGACTGCGTGCTGCTCGACGGCGTCGTCACCGGCAGCCGCGCGGCGCCGGCTGCCCCGCTGAAAGGCCTGCGCCTGGGCGTGCCCCGCACCCACTTCTGGTCGCCGCTCGACGCCGAGACGGCGACGCTCATGGAAGAGACGCTGCGCCGCCTGAAGGACGCCGGTGCCGTGCTGGTCGAAGGCGACATCGCCGACGTCGGCCGGCTCGACAACGAAGCCGGCTTTCCGATCGCGTTGTACGAGACCGTCACCGACCTCGAAGCCTATCTGCGAAGTCATGGCTCGTCGCTGCGCTACCGCGATCTCGTCGCGCAATGCGCCAGCCCCGACGTCGCCGACATGCTGCAAAGCCTGCACGGCGAAGGCGCGATCCCCGAGGCCGTGTACCGACACGCGCTCGACGTGCTGCGGCCGCAGCTGCAGGCAGCGTATCGTGAGCACTTTCGCCGCCACGACATCGCCGCCGTCGTCTTTCCTTCGACGCCGTTGCCCGCCGCGCCGATCGGCGAGGACGAGACCGTCTTGCTCAACGGCGAGCGCGTGCCGACCTTCCTCACCTTCATCCGCAACTCGGGCCCGGGCAGCGTCGCCGGCATCCCCGGCATCAGCCTGCCGGCGGCGATGACCCGCGCCGGCCTGCCGCTCGGCCTCGAACTCGACGGCGCCGAGAACGACGACGCGAAGCTGCTCGCGATCGCCGCGGCAGTCGAGCATGTGCTGCCGAAACAGCCCGCGCCAAGACTCTGACAACCGACAGACACGTCCAACCACAAGGAGGCTTCCATGACCAAGCTCTTCATCCCGGCACGCCGCCGACTCATCACCGCCGCCGCCGGCACCGCCGTTCTCGGCAGCGGCTGGGCAAGCAGCGCCTTCGCGCAGGCGAAGGAATTCAAGATCGGCGTCTTTATCGCCCTGAGCGGGCCGGCATCGCTGTTCGGTCCGACGCAGCGCGCCTGCGCCGACCTGGCGGCCGAGAAGATCAACA
>JBDTIO010000148.1:0-5080 GCA_039936375.1 Caldimonas sp.
GCCAGCTGGTCATCTGCATGAGTGTGGGACTCGCCGCCGCCATGAACGGCGCATGGGCGGCCGCCGCCACCTTGCTCATTTCGCCCAGCAGTTCGACATCCGGCGGGCTGTGATCGAAATAGTAGTCACCGACCATGCAGCCGAAGGGCTCGCCGCCGAATTGGCCGAACTCCTCCTCGTACACCTTCTTGAAGAGCGGACTCTGGTCCCATGCGGTCCCCTTGTAGCGCTTCAGCGTCTTGCCGAGGTCGAGCTTCGAGATGTTCATGACACGGATCTTCAGCATCTCGTCGGATTCGGTGTTGTTGACGAGATAGTGCAGACCGCGCCAGGCGCTTTCGAGCTTCTGGAAGTCCTCGTGATGCAGGATCGCATTGACCTGCTGCGACAGCCGCTTGTCGAGCTCGGCGATCATCGCCTCGATCGACATGACGACATCGCTGCCGATCAGCTTGGTTTGCGACAGTGCCTGTTGGGCAAGCGTCAGCACAGCTTGCTCGACCGCCGACTTGGCGTCGTCGGACTTCGGCTTGAACTCCTTGTTCAGCAAGGAGGCAAATTCATTGCCCTGGAACTCGATGCCCTGCAGGGCAGAGGCGGGATTGACTGCTTCTTCGGCCATGATCTGGTCTCCGCTTTACGTTGAAATCACTGCCCAGGGGTATTCGGCTTGCGCGCGTCGGCGAGCGACTTCAAGAGCGCCTCGTCCTTGATGACCTTGGCGATCAACTCTTCGGCGCCGGTCTTGCCATCCATGTAGGTGACGAGATTGGCAAGCTGCTGCCTGGCGTCGAGAAGTTGCTTGAGCCCTTCGACTTTCTGCGCCACGGCGGCTGGTGAAAAATCATCCATGCTTTCGAACGTGATGTCCACCGCAAGGTTGCCTTCGCCGGTGAGCGTGTTCGGCACCTGAAACGCGACGCGCGGCTTCATCGCCTTCATTCGCGCATCGAAGTTGTCGACATCGACCTCCAGGAACTTGCGCTCTGCCACCGGCTGCAGCGCTTCGCTCGGCTTGCCGGATAGATCGGACAGCACGCCCATGACGAATGGCAGCTGCACCTTCTTTTCCGCGCCATAGAGCTCGACGTCGTACTCGATTTGAACACGCGGCGCCCGATTGCGGGCGATGAACTTCTGGCTGCTGGTTGCCATGTGATGGACTCCTTGGGGACTACGAGTTTCCGAGGCCGGCGAGCTTTTCGATATCTCGCAAGCCCTCGGGCGCGACATCGCGAATGATGTCAATGAAGTTCTTGCTCATCAACCTCTGGGCGCGGCGAATCAGCAGAGGCGCTGGATTCGTCGGCTCGTTTCGCTCGATCCAGTCGCAGACGCGATCAAGAGAGCGTTGCACGTCTTCGCGCGAACCGATCGTGCCCACGAGCCGCGGCCCCGACGCGTCGGTCGCTCCGACGCCTTCCGTCGAGCCCACAGGGCTGCCCGTCGCCTTGCGACCCGCTTCGGAGACGCGCTGCAATACCTTCTTGAGAGGCGCAAGATCCAAGCCCTCGCTTGCCTCGAGGTGACGTTCCAGGCCATTGGCCAGCCCTTGCGCTGCCTCGTATCCGGCCTGCATCTGCGCCGCCAGTTCGCTGTTTTCTCCCAGGGCTGTCTGGATGGCTTGAATCACGCCGTCTTCGGTCGGCGCGGTTTCGCCCGGTAACAGATCTGAGGCGCCGAGCGCGAGCTCGACGTCGCGCACGGTCAGGGCGCCCCGCTTACCGGTCAGGCTCGCCGTGCGAAGATCGGCAAGCCCGTCGGTGTCTTTGGCGAGCGCCATGAGGGCGGTCACCCGTGCGGTGGGATCGTTGTTGTCGCTCTCGTCGAGCGGCGGGTTGACATGCTGCCAGTGTCGATCGACTAGACCGTGCACCAATTGAAGTCCGCTCACGGCGCCGGCCAGGCCGTGCAGACGGGCACCGCTTCGCACCAGCCAGACGGCCACCCTCAAGTCTCTTGTTTGCGCCGCGAGCTGCAAGGCATGCTCGTGCACCGCGGGCCAGTCGGGTGGCTCCGCTGGATACACCTTATCGCCGTACTGTCGCTCCGGTTTGCCCGCCCCCGCTTCGAGCATGGCCTGGAAAGCCGGGGCGTACTCCAGATCCGGACCGCACGGGGCGTCTCCTGCGAGCGCGGAAAGCAAGGGTTCGAGTACGAGTTCAGCCATGCAAGGTCGGGCCGTTCGTTGGTGCGCGAGCAAGCACTCTAGGGGATAACACGTCGTACATGCAGTGGTCTAAAGTCATTTCGAAGCTGTTCGCCAAACGGATTGCATCGTCGTCGTGCCCCTTGCGTCCGCGCCTGGTTGTCTATCTGAACAGGCTGACGAGATGAGCACGTGACTTGACGTCGAGCGACAGCAGCAGCGACGAGACGTAGTTCTTCACGGTGCCCAGAGACAGCCGCATCGAATTGCTGATCTCTTGGTTGTTGCAGCCCGAGAGCACGAGTTCGAGGATCTCGAGATGACGCGGCCCGAGCTGCGCCGCCCGCTCGTACATCGATGTGGTCGGCAAGCGCGGGAAAAGGACCTTGCTCACGCCCTGGAACTTTCGGCGCGAGTCGGCGGCCGGCGCAAGCAGCGCAGCCAGGATCGGGAGGGCCTCGGATGCGACTGCGCCTTTGCGGACATATGCCACCGCGCCGAGCGCGTGCGCCTGGCGGATGACGAACTCGTCCTGCGTCGCACTGAATATGGCGATTCGAGCCTGCGGAAACTTGTGGAGGAAATGGCGCAGTCCCTGCAACCCCTTGCAATCGGAGAGATTCATGTCGAGGAGCACGGCGTCGATCTCGGTCTCGCGGCCGTAGATCTCGAGTGCTTCCTTGAGGGTGCTCGCCTCGAGCCATTCCAGAGAAACGTCGAGCAGAAGTTCAGTGAAAAACGCCTTGGCACCGTAGCGCACGAGTTCATGATCGTCGACGAGCAGCAAGCGTCGATGCCGCCGCGGCATCTCGAGCGGCAAGCCAGGAGCGCTCCCTGTTCGATCAGCGTTCGCGACTCCGGTCAAATACATGGCGGGTTCCCTCTACCTTTGCCGAAGCGGCCTGGAAACGCAGTCTCGACGACTGCCGGCACAGGTCGTTCAGGCGATGCAGGATATTAGGGCACCATCCGTCCGCCTTGCACCATTAAAAAGAGGGAAGCAGATCTTCCGCTTGTCCGTCGATTGGCGAAGGCGGCGACGCGCGAGCAACTCAGCGTCAGACGGTGATTCGTAAAAACCCTTAACCCTGGACCCCACCGTGGACGTGGTTCCCACATTCACCGTCGGCTCGCCGGCAGAGGCCGACGCCCAGATTCAGGACGAGCTGACGAGGGCCCACGTCCGCCGCCTCTACGACAAAAGCGGCCGGGTCGCGACAGTGGGATGTCTCGCCGCGCTCTGCTTCTGGCTCGGCTTTTATTCGCACGCGCCGGCGAGTTCCGTCCTGGTCTGGGCGCTGCTGGTGCACAGCGCGCAGCTTGGCGGCGCGGCGTTGGCGTTCGCCTTCTGGCGCGCCGATCTCACGAGCGTGCCGGCGAAGACCTGGTTGTCGCGCTATCGCCTGGCCTTGTTCCTGACGGCTTCGGCGTGGGGGCTCGCCCCCTTACTCTTTTTCCCGGTGAACGACCTCGCATCCACCATCGTGATGGTGCTGGGGTTGCTCGCCGTTGCTGTCGTTGGACTCAGCGCGCTGATTGCAGACCGCGCTGGCGCCTGCCTCTGGCTGCTTTCGCTCGTGACGCCGATGCCGCTCGCACTGGTCTGGCACGGCGGCGCCCCATACCTCGCCCTCGCGACGTTCACGATCGTCGTCGCAGCGGTCAATCTACGCCTCGTACTGGCTCTGCAAAAGGTTCTCAGCTCAACACTGCGCGCCGAGGTTGAAAACGAAGCGTTGGTCCGGCGCCTGCATCAGCAGATAGAACTGACGGCACAGGCAAGCCGAGAGAAAAGCCAGTTTCTCGCTTCGGCCAGCCACGACTTGCGCCAGCCCCTGCATGCGCTCAGCTTCTTCGGTGCGACCCTCGAGCGGCGCATGGCTCACTCGATCGATCAGCCGCTTATCCACAACATGATGCGTTCCATCGAAGCCCTCGACGCATCATTCGGCGCGATTCTCGACATCTCGAAGCTGGATGCGGGCGCGGTCGAGCCGCACGTCCAATCGTTTCCGATACGCGACCTGTTTCGCCGACTGCAAATGAGCTTTGCGGGGCACGCGGAGGAAGCCGGACTGCAACTCCGCTTTTGCGCAAGCAGCAAGATAGTGACGAGCGACCCGCAGCTGCTCGAGCGGATCATGGCCAACCTCGTCCAAAACGGCCTCCGTTACAGCCGTCCGGGAAGGGGAGTTTCTGTCGTCGCGAGGCGTCGCCGCGGCGGTATCAGTCTCGAAGTTTGGGACTCTGGCATCGGCATCGACGAGAGCGAGCTGCCGAAGATCTTCGCCGAGTTCTACCAGGTTGCCAATCCGGGGCGAGACCGGGGCAAGGGGCTGGGCATGGGGCTCGCGATCGTCAAGCGACTGAGCGCGTTGCTGGGTCACGAACTGACGGTGCGGTCCAAGCTGGGAAACGGCAGCGTGTTCCGGATCTGGGTGGCACGCACCCACGTCGAGCAGATGGACGAATTCGCGGTCGGGGCCGAGACCATTCCGGGCGCCCTGGACGATAGTCGAACCGTTCTTCTCATTGACGATGAGGAAGCCGTTCGCACCAGCGTCGGCGAGCTGCTCGCCGAATGGGGCTACGAGGTCATTGCCGTGCCGACGATTGCAGACGCCGTTGCAGCTGCGTTGAAGCGCGAGGGAATGATCGACGTCGTCATCTCGGACCTTCGCTTGCGACAGGGCGAAGATGGCCTGCGCGCCATCGAGGAGGTGCGCAAAGCCTGCGGCTTCGACCTCCCGGCCCTGCTCGTCACCGGGGACACGGCGCAAGAGCAGGTGCGCCGCGTCCATGAGAGCGGGCACATTGTTCTTTACAAGCCGGTGCAGGCAAAGGAGCTGCTGACGGTTCTCAAGAAGCTGGCGTGAAGGCCCCCGGTTATCGCGTCAACCAGTACTCGACGAAACCGCCCAAGTCATCATG
>JBDTIO010000149.1:0-11131 GCA_039936375.1 Caldimonas sp.
TTGCCGATGGTCGTCTTGCCGACGCCGGGCAAGCCGATCAGAACGACCGGCCTCGCTTGGCTGGAGGGCGCAGAACTACTGGCGGGCATCGAACCCGGGCTTGGCGAAGATGCCGCGCCCGGTCTCACCTGTGCAAGGCCCTGCTGAAGAGCTTGGCAGGCCGGCCCTAGCGAGCCGCGGTTCGGTCGGTGACCACTTTGGGCGTCAGGAAGATGAGCAGCTCCGTGCGCGAGCTGCTGTTGGTGCGCGTCTTGAACAGATTGCCGAGGTAGGGGATGTCGCCGAGGAACGGTACCTTGGTCACGTCTTCGCGCTCTTGCTGCTGGAAGATGCCACCGATGACGACGGTACCGCCGTTTTCGACGAGCACCTGCGTTTTCACATGCTTGGTATTGATCGCAAAGCCTGCCGTAGTCGATTGACCTACGCTGTCGTTGGTGACATCGACATCGAGAATCACGTTGCCCTCGGGCGTGATCTGGGGCGTCACGTTCAATGCGAGGTTGGCCTTGCGGAACTGCAAGGAGGTGGCGCCGCTCGACGTTGCCACCTGATACGGCAGCTCGGTGCCCTGCTCGATCGTGGCCTTCTGCTGGTCTGCCGTAACGACGCGCGGGCTGGCGACGACCTTTCCTTTGCCGTCGGCCTCCAGCGCTGACAGCTCCAGATTGAGAAAGCGGCCCGCCGACGAGCCGAACAACGAGAAGGCAACTGACGCGGGGTCAAAGCCGCCTTGCCCTGAGGCCGGCAGATTGACAAAATTCGTGTCCGTCAGAGAGACGGTCGTGCCCGTCGCGCCGCCCTGGCCCGTTTGCGCGGCCACCGCGTTCAGGTCGCCTCCGACCGCCACGCGTTGCCCATTGCCGACGTTGATACCCGAGTGACTTCCCCCCAAGCGGACGCCCAAGGAACGGCCGAAGCTTTCATCGGCAATGACGATTCGCGATTCGATCAGTACTTGCCGAACCGGAATGTCTATTTTTGCAATCAGGTTTTGGATCTCTTCGAGCTTGGAAGGAATGTCATTGACAAAAAGCTGATTGGTGCGAGTTTCGAAGACGACGCTTCCGCGCGACGAAAGAATCTTCGTCGCCGTGCCACTGCTACCGCCCCCGGCACCGCCCGTACCCTGCCCGGAAAGACCGTTGGCGACGTCCGCGGCCTTCGCGTAATTGAGCTGGAACGATTGCGTTCGCAGCGGCTCCAGCGCGGCGAGCTGCTGCTTGGCCTCGAGCTCGGTCTTTTCCTTGGCGTTCAGTTCATCCTTCGGCGCGATCAGGATGACATTGCCGGACTTTCTCAAACCCAGATTCTTGGCTTGCAGGATGATGTCGAGCGCCTGATCCCAGGGAACGTCCTTCAGACGCAAGGTCACGTTGCCGGTCACGGTGTCGCTTGTCACGACGTTGAAGTTCGTGAAATCGGCGATGACCTGAAGCAGGGCGCGCACTTCGATGTTCTGGAAGTTGAGCGACAGCTTTTCGCCCGCGTAACCGGCACCCTGGACGAGCTTGTTCGGGTCGACCTTTTGAGCACGAACTTCGAGCACGAACTGGTTGTCACTTTGATAGGCGCTGTGCTCCCATACGCCGCGCGGCTCGACCACCATGCGGACGCGGTCGCCGGCTTGCGTCGTCGTGACGCTTTGGATCGGCGTGCCGAAGTCTGTGACGTCGAGGCGGCGGCGCAGGTTGTCTGGAAGGCTCGAGCGAAGGAACTCGACGATGAGGCTGTTCCCCTGCTGGTGGATGTCGACGCCGACCTGGTTGTTCGGCAACTCGACGACGACCCGGCCGGATCCATCGGCGCCGCGCCTGAAATCGATGGCGCGCAGTGGAAGCTGATCGCGATTCAGGCTCTCGGCAAACTTCGTCGTTTGCCCGCTCGAGCTCGCAATCGTGGGCGGTACCGAATTTTCGAGCGTCACGACGAGCACTTTGCCGTCGATCTGCGCGTGATAGCCGGCCGGCTGCTTCAGGTTGAGCACCAGGCGGGTTCGATCACCGGACTGGGCAACGTTGACCGAACGCAAGTTGCCTTGATTGATATCGACGCTCGATTTCCCGAGCCCATTCGTCACGCCGGGCAAATCGAGTGCGACCCGCGGTGGCGCCTGTACCGTGAAGCCGGCAGGGAGTGCCGTCAAAGGCTCGCTCATCTCGATCCGGATGACCTCGGCGCCCGCCTGCTGCGAGCTGCTGATCGCTTGTATGGAGTTGTCGGCCCACGCGGGCAGCGTCGCGCCCGTAGCAAGAACCACCGCAAAAATTCGCGAGCGCCAGCCGGTCATCGGTTTCTCCCAAATGCTTTTCATCGCGCCTTCTCCTGAAGCTGGAGGGCGCTGCTGCGCTCGATCCATTCACCTGCCGCGTCTTGCACGATTTCGCGGTAGGCCACGTCGGTTTCTGAAATCTTGGTGATCTTCCCGTAGTTCTGCCCGAGATAGTCGCCTGGTTTGACTTGGTAAAGAAGGTTGTCGACCTTCAAGAGCGCATACGGATGGCCGTTACGCGTCACGCTTCCCACCATCGCCATGCTATCGACCGGGTAGGCCTCGAGCGGCTCTTTGCGTCGGTTGATTTCGGCTGCCAGCAAGGAATTCGGCTGCCGCGCTTCCTGCTTGAGCGCCACGGTCAGCTTTTGTGTACTGAAAGGCTCGACGGAACCGAGTGCGGAGTAGGCCTGCGGAATGAATTTCTTCGGCGGGGAAAGCGGCTCGACGCTGGGCTTCACTTCGCGCTTTTGCTGCTCCATCCATTGCTGCAACTCGTCCTGGTCGCCGCCGCAGGCAGCGAGGAACAGGCCGGCGGAAAGCAAGACCCCGCCCAGACGAAGTGCTTGCAACGACATGACTGTCATTTCTTCGCTCCGGCTTTGGCCTTGGCGGTGTCCCTGCGCATTTCCTCGAGTTCGTTCGAGTCGAGATACCGGTAGGTCCGCGCTGTCGCTTCCATGGAAAGAATCCCCGATGTGTCTTTGCCGGTAGTCAACACCATGTTGTGCAGCGTCACGATTCGAGACAGATTGGCGATGTCAGCGGCGAACGAGCCGATGTCGTGGTATCGGCCAGAGACGCGGATGGCAATCGGCAGCTCGGCGTAGTAGTCCTTGATCACCACTTGACCCGGACGAAACAATTCGAATTGCAAGCCGCGACCTAGGCCGGCCTGGTTGATGTCCGAGAGCAGCGCATCCATCTCTGCCTTGCCAGGCAATTGCTTTTCGAGCTGGGTAACGTATTCCTCGACTTGGAGCTTCTGCTTGCGGAGGTCACCCAGGTTGACGGCCTGGGCCAGTTTGGCGCGATAGTCGTTCTTGAGCGTCGGCTCCTTGTTCTGCTCGCTGTCCAGCTGGTCGTGAACTCCGGACAGAACCAGAAACCAACCGATGACGATCATGATGATGACGACGACTGTCCACGTCATTGCCTTGGGCAACAGTGGCCACTGGCCGGGCTCGTTCGCGTTCAGCCCGCGAAACTGCGAGGCTGCGCCTTCGAAGACCGAATTCAGGTCGACGTTGCCGGCTCTGCTTTTCGTTGCCATTTGCGACTCAAGCCTTTTTCGCGACCGGCGCGGATGCCGCCGGCGAAGAACCCGATTGCTGCGATGCAGGAATGGCTTGCGGCGCCGACGCTGCATCTTCCTGCGGCCTCTTCACCGTCAGGCGGACCGAGAAATCGAAGAGTCGCTTCTGCTCATGGTTCGCGCCCTGCATGGTCGTCGCCTTGCTTTCGACCAACTCGGGCTTCACCAGCCATTCGGAGTTGTAGGCGGTATTGCGAAGGAACTCGGAGACGCGCTCCTGCGTCTGGGCGACTCCACTGACGCCGACGATCTGCCCGTCCTGTTTCATGGACGTGATGTAGATGCCTTCCGGAACCTGCCGAACGAGTTCGTTCAGGATGTGCACGGGAACGTTGCGATCGATCTGAAGATCCTCGACCGCTTTTTGCCTGGCCTTCAGCGACGCGATGTCGGCCTTGAGGCTGGCGATGTCCTTGATCTGCAGATCCAGTTTCGCGATCTCGACCTGCAGGAAAGCGTTGCGCTTTTGCTGGCCCTCGACGAGTTGCCCGACAACCACATACCAGATGCCGACGATGGCCAAACCCACGACCGCGGCCATGCCCAGGCCGACATAGAAGGCAATCTTCCTGCGCTGGCGCCGCTCCTCCCGGTGGGGGAGCAGGTTGATCATGATCACTGGGCAAACCTCCGCATCGCGAGGCCGCAGGCAGTCAGGTACGACGACGCCTCACGCCTGAGCTTGGTCTCGCGAACCGCCGAACCGAGCTTCATGTTCTCGAACGGATTGACCACCATCGAAGCGAAGCCGGTCAGCTCTGTGACCCGATCCTTCAGGCCCGGCAAGGTGGCCGTGCCGCCCGCGAGCATGACGTAGTGAACCTTGTGATGCGGCGTGCTGGTGAAGAAGTACTGCAGGGCGCGCCCGATTTCTTGGGACAGACTGTCGACGAACGGCGCGAGCAACGACGTTTCGTAGTCATCGGGCAGGTCGGCGGCGAGCTTTTTCTGTTCCGCTTCCTCGTACGAGAAACCGTATTGGCGCGAAATGAGCTGAGTCAGTTGCGAACCGCCGAAGGCCTGGTCGCGGTCGTAGAGCATTTCGTCGTCGCGCAATACTTTGAGACTCGTGGTGTCAGCGCCGATCTCGAACAACGCCACCAGCGCGTCCTTGCCTTCGTTCGGCAGTGCCGCGACGACGCGGCTCATCGCCAGGCGCGAAGCGTGCGACTCGATGTCGAGCACCGCCGGCTTCAGCCCAGCGGCCTCGGCAAGGCCTTGGCGGTCCTGGACGCGATCCTTGCGCGACGCCGCGATCAGCACTTCCACGTCGCCGACCGACGTCGGGCTCGGGCCGATAACGCAGAAATCGAGGCTGACCTCATCGAGCGAAAACGGGATGTACTGATTGGCCTCGGCTTCGACCTGGATCTCGAGCTCTTCCTCGCGAAGTCCGGCCGGCAGCATGATCTTCTTGGTGATGACCGCAGACTGCGGCATGGCCATGACGACTTGTCGCGTTCTCGTTCCGCTTTTGGTCACGACGCGCTTCACCGCTTCCGCGACCTCGTCGAACTTTTCGATCTGGCCGTCGGCAATCCAACCTTTTTCGAAACTCTCGGAGCCGAAGCGCTCCAGCACGTAGTCGCCGTTGTTCGTCTGGCCGAGCTCGACGAGCTTGACGCTCGACGAGCTGATGTCCAGCCCGATCATCGGCGGGTGCTTGCGTCCCAACAAGGTGTCCAGAAAGCTCACGACGCCCCTTTTTCCGGCTCCCTGGAAGGGCGCTGGAGTGTTAATAAGTTACTTCGATCCTAGCAGTAAAGCCCTTGATTACCAAAGCAAAAACCAAGGCGCCAGACCCATGCGCGTTGCAAATCTCACACGCGAAGCCTTGCTGATCGGCGAGCTTCAAAAAGACGCTTTCGAAGCGGCCGAGCGCGCTCCATCGCAAGCTGCAGCAAGCTCTCTCGGTCCCGTTTCGGCGCTTCCTCGCTTTCTATAATGCGGCCTGAATGCAGGTGTACTTGTGACTGAATCAGACAACGCCGAAGGCCGCTTCGCAGACGATCCGTCGTCGGCTCGTTCCGCATCGTCGCTTCCGCGCTGGCTGAGTTGGCTCCTGCGATCGTTCGCCTGGCTCCTCGGCCTGATCATTGCGGGGGCAGTCGCGGTCGTAATGGTGGCGGCGATCGCGCTGGCCGTTTCGTATCCCAACCTGCCCGACATCGGCAGCCTCACCGACTACCGGCCGAAGCTGCCGATGCGTGTTTTCTCGGCGGACGGCGTGCTTCTCGGCGAGTTCGGCGAGGAGCGTCGCAACTTCGTGCCCATCGCGGACATTCCCAAGGTGATGAAGGACGCCGTGCTCGCCACCGAGGACGCAAAGTTCTATCAGCACAGTGGCGTCAACTACGTGAGCGTCATCCGGGCCGGCCTTGCCAACCTCGGCGAAGGGCACAGGGCCGAGGGAGCCTCGACCATCACGATGCAGGTGGCGCGCAACTTCTACCTGTCGACCGAGAAAACATTTACTCGCAAGATCTACGAGATGTTGCTGGCTTTCAAGATCGAGAGCCTGCTGTCGAAGGATCAGATCCTCGAGATCTACATGAACCACATCGCGCTCGGCCAGCGCGCCTACGGGTTCGCCTCGGCGAGCGAGATCTATTTTGGCAAGGCCATCAAGGACATCACCGTCGCCGAGGCCGCCATGCTCGCCGGCCTGCCGAAAGCGCCGTCGGCGAACAACCCCATCGTCAATCCTGATCGCGCCACCCTGCAGCAGCACCACGTCATCGATCGAATGCTCGAGAACGGCTTCATCACGCCCGAGCAACGTGACGCGGCCCTGAAGCAGGTTCTCAAGTACCGCACGCCCTCGGAAGTGGCGGTGCATGCCGAATACGCCGCCGAAACGGCGCGCCAGATCATCTTCAACCAGTTCGGGCCCTATGCCTACACGCGCGGCCTGAATGTGTATCTGACGCTGAACTCCGCCGAGCAGGCCGTGGCGTATCACGCCCTGCGCCGGGGCATCATGGACTACGAGCGGCGGCAGGTCTATCGCGGCCCCGAGGACTACGTCGATCTCCCAGCCGATACGAAGGAGCTCGACACGCGCATTGCCGAGGCGCTGCAGGACTACCCGGACAACGACGAGTTGAAGGCGGCCGTCGTCACGGAAGCATCGGCGAAGAAGGTCACGGCGGTTCTGCAAAGCGGCGAGACCGTCACGCTCACCGGCGAGGGGTTGAAGCCGGCCGCTTCGGCTCTTTCGGCCAAGGCCAATCCGAAGACGCAGATTCGACCCGGTGCTGTCGTGCGACTGATTCGCGGCACCAAGGGCGACTGGTCCATCACGCAGCTACCGGAAGTCGAAGGGGCGTTCGTGGCGATGGATCCGCGAACCGGTGCGATTCGCGCGATGGTGGGCGGCTTCGACTACTCCAAGAGCAAGTTCAACCACGTCACGCAGGCCTGGCGGCAACCCGGCTCGAGCTTCAAGCCTTTCATCTACTCGGCTGCGCTGGAAAAAGGCTTCACGCCGGCCACCGTGATCAATGACGCTCCCCTCTTCTTCGACGCGGGTTCCACCGGCAGCCAGCCGTGGGAGCCGAAGAACTATGACGGCACGTTCGACGGCCCGATGACGATGCGTCAAGGGCTCATGAAATCGAAGAACCTGGTCTCGATCCGCATCCTCAGGGCGATCGGCCCGGCTTACGCGCAGCAGTGGATCACCCGCTTCGGTTTCGATCCGGAAAAGCATCCGGCCTACCTGACGATGGCACTCGGCGCCGGCTCGGTGACGCCGCTGCAGATGGCGTCGGCCTACAGCGTCTTCGCCAACGGCGGCTATCGCGTCAATCCCGCGCTCATCAGTCGCGTCACCGACTCGAAGGGCCGGGTCATCAGCGAAGAGCGCATCCCGACGCTCGACGAATCGATGCGCACGGTGGATGCTCGAAACGTGTTCGTGATGACGAGCCTGCTGCAATCCGTCACCCATGGCGGCACGGCATCGAAGGCCGGAGCCGCCTTGAAGCGGCCCGATATCTACGGCAAGACCGGAACCACGAACGATTCCCTCGACGCCTGGTTCGCCGGATGGCAGAAGAACGTCGTCGCCGTCGTCTGGATGGGCTACGACACACCCAGGAAGCTGGGCGATCGCGAGACCGGCGGTGGCCTGGCGCTGCCGATCTGGATCGACTACATGACGACCGAGTTGAAAGGCGTCCCGGTGCAGGAGCCAACGCCGCCCGAGGGCGTCGTCAATCTGAACGGAGAGTGGTACTTCGAGGAGTACGCGCGAGGTGCCGGCGTAAGCAGCGTCGGCCTGGAAGAGAAGGCGCCCACCGCGCCCACCGAAGAGGAACGCAACTCCATCCTCGACCTGTTCCGCCACAAGCCGTAGGCATTTCGCCTTCAGGCATCGAAGCGCAAGGCGAAGCCGGCCAATTCGCTGGCGCAGGCCGAGAGCACGGCGAAGAAATCGCCGCCTTCGCGACCGTCGATCCAGCGTCCGTCGACCGGCTTGAAATGAAAGCCTCCCGAGGGCGCCGCGAGCCAGAGCTCATGCAACGGCGGCTGCGTGTTGATGACGATGATGCCCTTTCGATCCGGAAATGCGAGCTCCAGCAAGCCGCCGGTTCGGTTGGCGTCGATGTCGACGATGTCGTCCTGAAGCAGACGATCGACGGTCGCCTCGATGGCGGAAAACGTCGCCCGTGCAAGCGCGTCGTATTCGGCGGTGGAAAGTTGTTCTGGAGTCAGAGCCATGCTCGATAAAATCGACGAATGCGACAGCGCCGTTCGAGTGTAGTGGCATGGGCCAGACGGGCCGCGCTCGCGCTCGTCATCCACGTGGGCCTGGTGTCGCTCTCCGCCTGCGGCCTGAAGGGTGCGCTAGTCGTGCCGCCCGCAGCGGCAACGGCGTCGGCTGCCGCCGCCGCATCGACGGCGGCACCCCGTTGATGGCGTTGCCCGGCGCTCCCGAAGTCGCCTACCGCGGCAACACGCTCCATCTCGAAGGCGTCGCGCTCGGTGAGCTGGCACGGCGCTTCGGCACGCCACTGTATGTTTACTCGTGCGCCTCGATGGAACGCGCGCTGGCCAGCTATCAGCGGGCTCTTGTCGGTCGCGACCATCTGCTTTGCTACGCAATGAAGGCGAATTCCAGCCTTGCGGTGCTGCAGTGGTTCGAACGCCGCGGCTGCGGCTTCGACATCGTCTCGGGCGGTGAGCTCAACCGAGCGCTTGCGGTCGGCGCCGAGGCAAACCGGATCGTCTTTTCCGGCGTTGGCAAGACGCGTGCGGAGATGGCGCAGGCCCTCGCCGCAGGCGTCCTGTGCTTCAACGTAGAAAGCCTCGGCGAGCTCGAAGTCCTGTCCGCGATTGCCGAGGCGAGCGGCCAAGACGCCCGCGTCAGCCTTCGTGTCAATCCGGACGTCGACGCGAAGACGCATCCCTATATCTCCACCGGCCTGCGCGGCAACAAATTCGGCATCGCCCACGCCGAGGCACTCGATGTCTTTCGACGCGCCGCCCGACTGCCCGCCATCGAGGTCGTCGGCATCGACTGTCACATCGGCTCGCAGATCGCCGAGATCGGCCCCTATCTCGAAGCGCTCGAGCGGCTGCTCGATCTCGTCGAGGCGGTCGAAGCGGAAGGCCATCGGCTCGGCCACATCGACGTTGGCGGGGGCCTCGGCATCACCTATGCGCAAGAGACCCCGCCGGCAGCGGAACAGTTGGTGGAGCGCATTCTCGAATGCATCGATGCACGCGGTCACGGCCATCGCAAGCTGCTGCTCGAGCCGGGCCGTTCGCTGGTCGGCAACGCCGGCGTCCTGGTCGCCGAAGTGCTCTACATGAAGCCGGGTGAGACAAAGAACTTCTGCATCGTCGACGCTGCCATGAACGACCTGATGCGTCCGGCGATGTACGACGCCTGGATGCGCATCGTCGAATGCGAGCGAGGATCAGGCACGCCGTTGACGTGCGACGTCGTCGGGCCGATCTGCGAGTCGGGCGACTGGCTGGGCCGCGACCGACCGCTCGCCGTGGCGCCCGGCGATCACATTGCCATCCTGTCGGCCGGCGCCTATGCCATGAGCATGGCGAGCAACTACAACACCCGGGGCCGCGCCGCCGAAGTCATGATCGACGGCGACCGGGCCTGGCTCATCCGCGAGCGTGAGACGGCCGCCGACCTGATGCGTGGCGAACACCTCTTGCCGCCCGCGCCGAGACCATAGATCGTCAGATCCGGCCTTCTTCGACTGCGTGACAGGCGACGCTGGTATTGCCGAATGCCAGCAATTCCGGCCGTTCGACGTGACAGCGCTCGTTGGCATGCGGACAACGTGGGTGGAAGGTGCAGCCGCTCGGCGGGTGCAGAGGGTTGGGCACCTCGCCTTGCACCGGCGTGCGCGCGCGACCGCTCATGTGGATGTCGGGGATGGCGTCGAGCAGCATCCGCGTATAGGGATGGCGCGGCGCCGAAAACAGCGTGGCCTTGTCGGCGATCTCGACGATGCGTCCGAGATACATCACGCCGACCCGGTCGCTGACGTGGCGAACGACGGCCAGGTTGTGCGAGATGAAGAGATAGGTCAGGCCCTGCTTCGTCTGCAGGTCCTTCATGATGTTGAGCACCTGCGCCTGAACCGAGACGTCGAGTGCGGAAGTGGGCTCGTCGCAAACGAGAAACTCGGGCTCGGTGGCCAGCGCCCGGGCAATCGAGATGCGTTGCCGCTGGCCACCCGAAAACTGGTGCGGAAACTTTTCTGCGTCAGCCGGAGCGAGGCCCACCGAACCGAGCAACGCGCCGACCCGTGACTGCAGGCGCGCGTCACGCGTGTCCGGCGAGGCGTCGTCGTTCTCGACGACACCATGCTCGCGCAACGGTTCGGCAACGATGTCGCGCACCTTCCAGCGCGGGTTCAGGCTGGCATACGGATCCTGGAAAATCATCTGCATCCGCCGGCGCATGGCTCTCGGGCGTGCGTTGATGGCGGTCGCATCGACGCCGCCGAAGACGACGCGGCCACGCGTCGGCGCGTAGAGGCCGACGAGCAATCGCGCCACGGTGCTCTTGCCGCAGCCCGATTCGCCCACGAGCGCCAGCGTCGTGCCGTGCTCGATCCTGAAACTCACATCGTCGACTGCGTGAACGAACTGCCTGGGCTTGCGATCGACGACGCGATTGAGCCATGGCAGCGAGACATCGAAGGTCTTGGCAAGGCCTTCGACCTCGACGAGCGGCGCCGTGACTTCGAGCGGAGGCGCGCTCACCGGAGTACTTTCGCGATTCGCACTTCGGCGTTCGCTCGCGCGCGGCCCGGCGCGCTCATGCCGCTGCGCGCAGGGGCGCGTCATGCAGCCAGCACGCGGCGCGCGTCGCGCCTGCAGGCAGGAGATCGGGCCGTTCGACGAGGCAGCGATCGAAAGCGTGCGGGCAGCGCGGATTGAAGGCGCAACCGACAGGAATCGCCGTGAGCCGCGGCATGGCGCCGTCGATCTGCAGCAAGCGCGCCCGATCTTCATCCATCGCCGGGATGGAGCCCATCAGCCCGGCGGTGTATGGATGAGCCGGC
>JBDTIO010000150.1:0-3742 GCA_039936375.1 Caldimonas sp.
TGTACGAGACCACGAAGTGCTGGTTCTCCTTGGTCTGGCTGCCGATCGCCCACGGGCTGCCGACCCAGAGGTTGTCGCTCTTTTCCTTGGCCAGGTCGAAGATCTTCACGGTGTTCATGCCGTTGCCACCGATGAAGGGCACATCGATCCCGAGTTGGCGCGCCTGCACCATGATCGGCGCACCTTCGGCGATCAGCGCCGACAGCACGATGGCGTCGGGATTCGTGGCCTTGATCTTGGTGAGCTGGGCCTTGAAGTCGACGTCGCCCGTGGCGAAGGTCTCGGTCGTGGTGACGGGGACCTTGAGGTCGGCGAGCGCCTTCTTGAAGGCGTCATAGCCGCTCTTGGTGAAGATGTTGTCGTTGCCGTAGATGACTGCCACCTTCTTGACGTTGGCGTGCTTGATCGCGACGCGCAGTGTCTCGGGCAGCACGTCGGCTTCGGTCACCGAGTTGCGAAAGACGTAGTCGCCGATCGAGGTGATGCCATCGGCCGTGTTCGAAGTGCCGAAGACGACGATCTTGGCGGCCTGTGCCACCGGGTCGGCGGCCTGCGCCGAGCTCGAGAGCGTCGGCCCGAACAGCATCAGCACCTTGTCCTGGAAGATCAGCTTCTTGAAGACGTCGATGGCCTGTTCTTTCTTGGTCTGCTCGTCTTCGATCTGCAGGTCGAGCTTGTTGCCCTTGACGCCGCCGGCGGCGTTGATCTCTTCGACGGCGAGCTGCAGGCCGTTCTTGATCGACTGGCCGTACTGGCCGGCCGCGCCGGAGAGCGCTTCGGCGGCGCCGAGCTTGATGTCGGCGGCCAGCGCCGACGAGACAGCGCCGGCGGTGGCGAGTCCGGCAATGAGGATGCGGAAAGAAAAACGCGATCGGGTATTCATCGGAATTGGCTCCAGGTGACGAACCGCCTCTGTGGGCGAAGCCCGCAATTATCATTCGCCGGCCGACTCGCGTGCCCGCGCGGTCGGCGCTCCCCTTTCGGGCCATGTCGAGGTCAACCATGTTGAAAAACCTCATGCGTCGCGGCGCGTCGTCGCGGCGCCTGCGCGGCGCCGGTTCGTTGCTCGCGATCCTGGCGCTCGTCGTCGTCGCTTCTTCGCCATCGGCGGCCGATGCGCCGCCGCTCGTCGTCGCCTTCGTCTACGTCAGCCCGATCGGCGAGGCAGGCTGGACGTATCAGCACGAGCTCGGCCGGCGCGACATGGCACGGGCGCTGGGCTCGCGCGTGAAGACGATCGCCGTCGAGTCGGTGGCCGAGGGGCCGGATGCCGAGCGCGTTATGCGCGATCTCGTCGTCTCGCAAGGGGCGAAGCTAGTGTTCGCGACGAGCTTCGGCTATCTCGACCCGGCCTTGCGCGTCGCCGCCGACTTTCCCGCCGTCAAGTTCGAGCACGCCGGCGGCTACAAGACGGCGGCCAATCTCGCGACCTACGACGCGCGTTACTACGAAGCCCGCTGGCTCGCCGGCTACCTGGCCGGGCAGACGAGCAGAAGCGGGGTCGCCGGCTACGTCGCCGCCTTTCCGGTGCCCGAGGTCGTGCAGGGCATCAACGCCTTCACGCTCGGCATGCGCGCCGCCAACCCGAAGGCGCGGGTGCGCGTGCTGTGGTTGAACACCTGGTTCGACCCGGCGAAGGAGCGTGAGGCGGCACAGTCGTTGATCGACCAGGGCGCCGACGTGCTGACGCAGCACAGCGGCTCGGCCGCGGTGGCGCAAACGGCCCAGGCCAACTTCAGGTCGAAGGGCATTCGCGTCGTCCCGTACCCGAGCGACATGCACGCCTTCGCGCCCGACGCGCAGCTCTGCGCGGTCGTTCATCACTGGGGCGGCTTCTACACGCGCGTGGCAGAGAGTGTGCTGGCAGGCACCTGGAAGCCCGAGTCGGTGTGGGGCGGCATCTCGAGCGGCATGGTCGACATCGCCGCGATCGATCCGAGGTTGCCATCGGGCGTGCGTGCCGCCGTGCTGGCGAAGCGGCAGGCGATCGTCGACGGCGCGTTCAAGCCGTTCAGCGCACCGCTGCGCGACAACGCCGGCAAGCTGCGCCTCGCCTCGGGCTCGCTCGACGACGCGAAGATCAAGACGATGAACTGGTTCGTCGAAGGCGTGATCGGCAGCGTGCCGGCGGCGCGCTGATCGGGGCACCGCAAGGCGCCTCGGCGAAGGTCAGTGCGAGGGAACGGGCTCCGCCTCGAGCTCCTCGGCGAGATGCTTCGCCTCGGGCCCGAACGCGTAGGCGTCCATGCCGAGGCTGCCCATCGTCGCGCTGTCGTGCAGGCGAACCGGTGCGTCGCTCCTGCCGCCGGCGCCGGCGGCGACGTACCAGGGCAGCAGGTGCTCGTCGGTCGGATGCATGTCAACGGCGTGGGGTGCGGTGCTCCGATAGGCGAAGAGGGCGTCCCAGTCGCGCGCGGCCGACCGCTCGGCGATCCAGGCCCTGAACGCGGCACTCTCCGGAATTTCGGGCTGGGCCTGCTCGGGGTGCAGGCCACCGCTGCGGAAAACACGGCGCAGGTTGTGCGTGATGCTGCCGCTGCCGAGCACGAGCACGCCTTCGGCCGCCAAGGGTGCCAATGCTTGGCCGAGTGCGAATTGCCGCGCCGGTGAAGCGCCGGCGGCAAAGGCGAGCGGCACGATCGGAATGTCGGCGTCGGGATAGATGTAGCGCAGCGCCGTCCAGGCGCCGTGGTCGAGCCCGCCTTCGGGCAGCGATTGCGCGTCGATGCCCTGGGCCCGCAGCAGCGCGAGGACGCGCGCGGCGAGGGTCGGATCGCCCGGCGCGTCGTAGCGCAGGGTGAAGAGTTTGGGATCGAAGCCGCCGAAGTCGTACACGGCGCTGTGCTTCGCCGCGGCCAGCACGACCGGCGCGCGCGCCGCGGTGTGCGCGGAGACGCTGACGATCGCCTTCGGCCGGCCGAAGCCGGCGTCGATTGCCGGCCCCAGGCGCCGCATGAAAGCCCCGGCCTCGCCCGGCTCGAGCGCGATCATCGGCGAGCCGTGCGAGACAAAAATGGAAGGCAGACGTTTGCTCATGTCGCCATTGGATCACCGTCGGCGTGCCCGCTGATTCAACCCTGCCGCACGCAGCGTTCACGACTCGTGTAAGTTCGCCACGCATGACGACGACCGCCAGCACGCCGACCGACGACGCGAGCGCCGACCAGGCGCCGCGCGCGCCTGCGGCGTGGCGCCTCGGCTGGCGCCAGTTGCGGCGCGACTTGCGCGCCGGCGAGTTGCGCCTGCTCGTGGTCGCGGTGACGCTCGCAGTCGCGGCGTTGACGGCGGTCGGCTTCTTCGCCGATCGCATCAACGGCGGCCTGGCTCGCGATGCCCGGCAACTGCTCGGTGGCGATGCGATCGTCGCCAGCGACCAGCCGGCGCCGGCGTCGTTCGAAGCCAAGGCGCGCGCCCTCGGCCTCGTCACGGCGACCACCGCCAACTTCCCGAGCATGGGTCGCGCCCCCGATGCCAAGGGCGGCGCGACGCGGCTGGTCAGCGTCAAGGCGGTGAGCGAGGCCTATCCGTTGCGCGGCCGGCTGCGTATCCGCAGCGCCGCCGCGGCCAAGGAAGAAGATGTCTCGCGCTCACCGGCTCCCGGCACGGCCTGGGTCGATGCCGCGGTGCTCGAATCGCTCGGCCTGAAGATCGGCGACACGCTGCTGCTCGGCGATGCGAGCCTGAAGGTCGGCGCCGTCATCGTCATCGAGCCCGATCGCGGCACCGGCTTCGCCAGCTTCGC
>JBDTIO010000151.1:0-2511 GCA_039936375.1 Caldimonas sp.
ACCACCACGGCGTCGGCGTCGAGGCTTGCCGTCTCGCCCGGCACGCCGATCGTCTGGACGGCGCGCATGCCGGCGCGCACGAGGTTGTTGGCCAGGTCGGTGGCGCCGGTGAAATCGTCGGCGATGCAGCCGAGCAGAAGAGGTCGCATGCGGGCGGCCGGTGCGAGCCTCAGGCGGCCGGGACCTCGGGCTTGGGGAGCCCGATGCCGGGAAAGATCTTGATCACGGCGGCGTCGTCCTCGCGGGCGAAGCCTGCGCTGGAGGCCTGCATGAACATCTGGTGCGCCGTGCTCGCCAAGGGCAGCGGAAACTTGCTGGCGCGTGCCGTGTCGAGCACCAGTCCGAGATCCTTGACGAAGATGTCGACGGCCGAGAGCGGCGTGTAGTCGCCCTTCAGCACATGCGCCATGCGGTTCTCGAACATCCAGCTGTTGCCGGCGCTGTGCGTGATGACCTCGTACAACGCGGCAGCGTCCACGCCTTCGCGCAAGCCGAGCGCCATGGCCTCGGCGGCGGCCGCGATGTGCACGCCGGCAAGCAGCTGGTTGATGATCTTGACCTTGCTGCCGTTGCCGGCGCGGTCGCCGAGCCGATAGACATTGGCGGCCATGGCAGCGAGCACCTCGCCGCAATGCGCATAGGCCGCGGGCTTGCCGGCCGTCATCATCGTCATCTCGCCCGAGGCCGCCTTGGCCGCGCCGCCAGAGATCGGCGCGTCGAGGTAGTGGAGCTGCATCGCCTCGAGCCGGGCCTCCAGCGCGATCGACCAATTCGGGTCCACCGTCGAGCACATCACGAAGACGCTGCCCGCCGCCATCGTCGCGGCGGCGCCGTTGGCGCCGAACAGCACGGCTTCCGTCTGCTGCGCGTTGACGACAACCGAGACGATCACCTCGCATTGCCGAGCCACGTCGGCCGGCGTGGCACAGGCGACACCGCCTTCGGCTGCGAAGGCTTCGGCGGCACCGGGCCGCGCGTCGCAAGCGCACACCTGGTAGCCGTGGCGCCGCAACGACCTGGCCATTCCCGAGCCCATGGCGCCCAGGCCGATCACTCCCACGTTGCTCACGATGCACTCCCCTTCGGCGATCGAGCCAATGGTAATGGGCCGCTGTCGGCGCGGCGTGGCTGGCTGGATGCCTGGCTGCTACGCCGCAGCCAGCGTCTCGACAGCCGTTGCCCGCGCCAGCACTGCCTTCAGCGCCGCGCCCGTGTGGCTCGCCGCCAAGGTGACCAACCGCTCCGGCACGGCCTCTGCCACCACGCGCCCGCCGTTCACACCGCCCTCCGGCCCCAGGTCGATGACCCAGTCGGCTTCCGCGATCACATCCAGGTCGTGCTCGATCACGACGACGCTGTGGCCGCCGTCGACCAGCCGGTGCAGCACGCGGATCAGCCGCTCGACGTCGGCCATGTGCAGGCCGACGGTGGGCTCGTCGAGCACGTAGAGCGTGTGCGGCACCTTGTTGCCGCGCCGCGTGATGTCGTCGCGCACCTTGCTCAGCTCGGTGACGAGCTTGATGCGCTGTGCCTCGCCGCCGGAGAGCGTGGGCGAAGGCTGACCGAGCGTGAGGTAGCCCAGGCCGACGTCCTTCAGCAGCTGCAGCGGGTGAGCGATGTTCGGCATGGTGCCGAAGAAATCGACGGCTTCGTCGACCTCCATCTTCAGCACGTCGCCGATGCTCTTGCCGCGCCAGCTCACGGCCAGCGTCTCGGCGTTGAAACGCTCGCCGTGGCAGACGTCGCAGAGCACCTTCACGTCGGGCAGGAAGCTCATCTCGATGGTGCGCAGGCCCTGGCCTTCGCAGCCGGGGCAGCGGCCTTCGCCGGTGTTGAAGCTGAAGCGGTTCGGCAAGTAGCCGCGCGCCTTCGCCTCGAGCGTGTCGGCGAAGAGTCTTCTGATCGTGTCCCAGAAGCCGATGTAGGTGGCCGGGCACGAGCGCGGCGTCTTGCCGATCGGCGTCTGGTCGACCTCGAGCACGCGGTCGATGTAGCCCCAGCCGTCGATCTTCTCGCAACCCTGCCAGTTCGGCCGCGCACCGCGGGTGTTGATGAACTGCAGGTTGGCGAGCAGCACGTCGCGCGCCAGGGTCGACTTGCCCGAGCCGCTGACGCCGGTGATCGCCACGAGGCGCTTCAGCGGAATGTCGACGCTGACGTCTTGCAGGTTGTGCAGCGTCGCCGAGCAGATTGTCAGCAACGGATTGGTGGCGCTCTCCCGCCGCACCGTCGCGGCCGTCACCGGCGCGACGACGCGACGCGCCTGCAATGGGTGCACGAGCGGGTGCGCGAGAAAGCGGCCGGTGACCGAGTCGGCCTGCGACGCGAGCTCGGTGGCGCTGCCTTCGGCAACGAGGCGGCCGCCGCGCTTGCCGGCGCCGGGACCGATGTCGATGATGTGATCGGCGGCGCGGATCGTCTCTTCGTCGTGCTCGACGACGACCAGCGTGTTGCCCTTGTCGGCCAGGTTCTTCAGCGCGCTGAGAAGGATGGCGTTGTCGCGCGGGTGCA
>JBDTIO010000152.1:0-6514 GCA_039936375.1 Caldimonas sp.
CGCGCAGGAAGGCTTTGGCGTCCATCGCCGCCGCGGTCGCCTTCTGGAACGCCGAAAAGATCTTGCGGTCGCCGCAGAGCAGGCGCGACTCCAGCAGCGCCGTCTGCACGGTCACGTCGGAAGCGGCCATGTCGACGCATTCGGCGACCGTGCGAACGCTCGAGCCGATCTCGAGGCCGGCGTCCCAGCAGTCGGCGATCAGGCGCTCGGTGGCAAGGCTGCGTCCTTCCAGGCCGACGATGTCGTCGCCGGGAAAAAGTACCAGCACATCGACGTCGGAGTGCGGGAAGAGCTCGCCGCGGCCGTAACCGCCGACGGCGACCAGCGCGGTGCCGTCCGGCATGCCGGCCTTCTGCCACAGCGCGATCAACGTGCCGTCGACCTCGCCGGCGAGCGAGCGCACGAGCAGCAGTGCAGCGCGTGTCGTCGGCCGCGCCGCGGCGAAGCGGGCGAGCAGCGCTGCCTTGCCATCGCGATGACGGGCGCGGATTTCGGCCAGGCCGTTGACGAAGGACGGCGCGCCAGGCGCCGGTGCCGCTCTGCCGACGGCGATCGTCACGCCGCGGCGATGAACGCCGGCGGCGGCGGCGAGCCGGCCGACAGCGTCATCACCTCGTAGCCGGTGTCGGTGACGAGCACGGTGTGCTCCCACTGCGCCGACAGCGACCGGTCGCGGGTGACGATGGTCCAGCCGTCGCCGGTCTCGCGGATCTCGCGCTTGCCGGCGTTGATCATCGGCTCGACGGTGAACATCATCCCCGGCTTGATCTCCTCGAGCGTGCCGGGCCGGCCATAGTGCAGGATCTGCGGCTCTTCATGAAAGCGCGTGCCGATGCCGTGGCCGCAGAACTCGCGCACGATCGAAAAGCCGTTCGATTCGGCGAAGGTCTGGATGGCATTGCCGATGTCGCCGAGATGAGCCCCCGGCCGCACTTTCGCGATGCCCTTCCACATCGCCTCGTAGGTGATGTTGACGAGCCGCTTCGCCGCGATCGAGCCTTCGCCGACGATGAACATCCGGCTGGTGTCGCCGTGCCAACCGTCCTTGATGACGGTCACGTCGACGTTGACGATGTCGCCGTTCTTCAGCGGCCGGTCGTTCGGAATGCCGTGACACACCTGGTGGTTGATGGAAGTGCAGATCGACTTCGGGTACGGCGTGTAGCCGGGCGGTGCGTAGTTGAGTGGCGCCGGAATTCCGCCTTGCACATCGACGATGTGGTCATGCGCTATCTTGTCAAGCGCTTCGGTCGAGACGCCAGGCAGGACATGCGGCGCGAGGATGTCCAGCACCTCCGAGGCGAGTCGCCCGGCCACGCGCATGCCCTCGATGTCGGCGGCGCTCTTGATCGTGATCGTCATGTCCGGAATTATCGCATCGGCGACCTAGAATCGCGGGTTTCCACGGAGGCTTCGGGCCTTGCTCGATGGTCAGCCAGAAGCACCTGCAGCAGTTCGAGGGCGCCAACGCGCTCTCCGAATTCCGCGCCCTTGCGCTGCTCGGCAGGCTCCGCGCGGCGGTCGCCCCGGTCGAATCGGTTCGCGCCCGCTACCTGCACGTCGTCTCGAGCGACGCCTTGCTCGAGCCAGGCGACCTGGCGCGGGTCGAGGCGCTGCTGCGCTACGGCGATCCGTTCGAGTCGCGCGCCGCCGATGCCGCGATGATCGTCGCACCGCGCCTCGGCACGATCTCGCCGTGGGCGTCCAAGGCGACCGATATTGCCCGCAATTGCGGCCTGCCCGTGCATCGGATCGAGCGAGTCACCGAATTCGAGATCGGTCTGCGCCGCGGCCCGTTCGGCGGCAAGAAGGTGCTCGACGACGACGAGCGCGCCGCGATCGCGGCGCTGCTGCACGATCGCATGACCGAAAGCGTGCTCGAGACGCGCGCCGAGCTCGCCCATCTCTTCGACGACAAGCGGGCCGAGCCTGTCGTCGCGGTCGACGTCGATGACGGCGGCGAGGCACTGGCGCTCGCCAATCTCCGGTTCGGGCTGGCCCTTTCCGACGACGAGCTCGCCTACCTGCATGCGGCATTCCGAGCGATCGGCCATGCGCCGCGCGATGTCGAACTGATGATGTTCGCGCAAGCCAACAGCGAGCACTGCCGGCACAAGATCTTCAACGCCCGCTTCACGATCGACGGGGCGGCGCAGGAACAGTCGATGTTCGCGATGATCCGGGCCAGCGAAGCAGCGTCGCCGCAGCACACGATCGTCGCCTACAGCGACAACGCCTCGGTGATGGTGGGCAGCCTGGTCGAGCGATGGATGCCCGGGCCCGAGCCCGGTGCGCGCTACTCGGCTCGCACCGAGCTCATGCATGTGCTGATGAAGGTCGAGACGCACAACCACCCGACGGCGATCTCGCCGTCCCCGGGGGCTTCCACCGGCGCCGGCGGCGAGATCCGCGACGAGGGTGCGACCGGCCGCGGCTCGACGCCGAAGGCCGGCCTGACGGGGTTCTCGGTGTCGAACCTGCATTTGCCGGGCACCGACGAGCCCTGGGAGCGCGAGCGCTACGGCAAGCCCGAGCACATCGCCAGCGCCTTGCAGATCATGATCGAGGGGCCGCTCGGCGGCGCCGCGTTCAACAACGAGTTCGGCCGGCCGAATCTGCTGGGCTACTTCCGCGTCTTCGAGCAAACGGTGCCCGGCCCGGCCGCGCAGACTGCGGACGGCCAGCGGCGCGGCTATCACAAGCCGATCATGATCGCCGGCGGGCTCGGCGCGATCGCCGCGACGCAGACCCGGAAGATCGCCTTTCCCGCTGGCACGCTGCTCGTGCAGCTCGGCGGCCCCGGCATGCGCATCGGCATGGGCGGCGGTGCGGCGAGCTCCTTGGCGGCAGGTGCGAACGCGGTCGAGCTCGACTTCGATTCGGTGCAGCGCGGCAATCCCGAGATCCAGCGGCGGGCCCAGGAAGTCATCAACCGATGCTTCGCGCTGGGCGATGCCAACCCGATCCTCGCCATTCACGACGTCGGCGCTGGCGGACTCTCGAACGCCTTCCCCGAGCTCGTCGACGGCGCCGGTCGTGGCGGCAGGTTCGACCTGCGCGCCATTCCGGTCGAAGAGAGCGGCCTGGCTGCGAAGGAAGTCTGGTGCAACGAGAGCCAGGAGCGGTATGCGATCGCCCTCGATGCCGAGGCGCTGCCGGTCTTTCGCGCCCTCTGCGAGCGCGAGCGCTGCCCGTTCGCCGTGATCGGCGCGGCGACGGAAAGTCGCGACCTCGTGCTGCTCGATTCGGGCGAGCCGTCCGTGCTTCACGCCGAGAGCAAAGGTGACGTGCCACTGCGCAAGGAGCCCGATTCGCCGATCGCCATGCCGATGGATGTGTTGCTCGGCAAGCCGCCGAAGATGCATCGCGACGTCCGGCGCCTGCCGCCGCCGTGCGAGCCGCTAGATCTCGCGAATGTATCGCTCGCGACCGCGGCCTTCGACGTGCTGCGCCACCCCAGCGTCGCCAGCAAGCGATTCCTCATCACCATCGGCGACCGCACGGTCGGCGGCCTGTCGAGCCGCGACCCGATGGTCGGCCCCTGGCAGGTGCCGGTCGCCGATTGCGCCGTCACGCTCGCCGACTTCGCCGGCTTTCGTGGCGAGGCGATGGCGATCGGCGAGCGCGCGCCGGTCGCCTTGCTGAGCGCGCCGGCCGCCGCGCGCATGGCCGTCGGCGAAGCGATCACGAACCTGCTTTCGGCGCCGATCGAGCTGTCCCGCGTGAAGCTCAGCTGCAACTGGATGGCCGCCTGCGGTGAGCCTGGCGAAGACGCGGCGCTGTACGACTCGGTGCGCGCTATCGGCCTCGAGCTGGCGCCCGCCCTCGGCATCGGCATCCCGGTCGGCAAGGACAGCCTGTCGATGCGCACGCGCTGGCAAACGGAGGCCGGCGAAGCCAGGCAGGTGACGGCGCCGGTGAGCCTCGTCGTGACCGCCTTCGCGACGCTGACCGACGTGCGACCTGTGTTGACGCCGCAGCTTCAGGCCGGTGACACGACGCTCGTGCTCGTCGACCTGGGCGCCGGCAAGAATCGCATGGGTGCGTCGATGCTGGCGCAAGTGACCAGCCAGCTCGGCAGCGAAGCGCCCGATCTCGACGAGCCGGCGCGCCTCGCTTCGCTGGTGGCTGCGATCAACGAGCTGCGCGATCGCGGTTTGGTGCTGGCGTACCACGACCGCAGCGACGGCGGCCTCTGGGCGACCGTGTGCGAGATGGCCTTCGCCGGACGGATGGGCGTCAGCCTCAACGTCGACATGCTCGTCACCGAGAGCGACGGCATCGCCGACAGCCGCGTCGATCACGGCGACGCGAAGAACTGGGCTGCGCAGGTGGGCGGCCGGCGCGACGAGCTGACTCTGAAGGCGCTCTTCAACGAAGAGCTGGGCGTGGTGCTGCAAGTGAAGACGACCGAGCGCGACGCCGCACTGCAGACGTTGCGCGCCCATGGCCTCGGCCGCATGAGTCACGCCATCGGCAAGACGAATGCCAGCCGCCGTGTCGAGGTCTGGCGCGATGCGAAGAAGGTGTTCGAGGCGCCGCTCGTCGGGCTGCTCGAAGCGTGGGACGATGTTTCCTGGCGCATGACGCGCCTGCGCGACAACCCGGCCTCGGCCGATGCCGAGCACGCGGCGGTCTGCGACATGGCCGACACCGGGCTCTTCGTCGACATCGTCGCGCCAACTGCAGAAGAAGTGCCGCGACGCGCCGCGCGAGTGCGCGTCGGCGGCGCCCAACCGAAGGTCGCGATCCTGCGCGAGCAGGGTGTCAACAGCCACATCGAGATGAGCTACGCGATGCACGCCGCGGGTTTCGACACCTACGACGTGCACATGACCGATCTGCAATCCGGTCGCGCCCGGCTCGACGCGTTCCAGGGACTCGTCGCGTGCGGCGGCTTCAGCTACGGCGACACGCTGGGCGCCGGTGAAGGCTGGGCCCGCTCGATTCTCTTCAACGCGCGGCTCGCCGATCAGTTCGCGACCTTCTTCGCGCGGCCCGACGTCTTCGCGCTCGGCGTCTGCAACGGCTGCCAGATGATGGCGGCGCTCGCCGACATGATTCCGGGCGCCGAAGCGTGGCCGCGGTTCACGCGCAACAAGAGCGAGCAGTTCGAGGCGCGCCTGTCGCAAGTCGAAGTGCTGCCGTCGGCCTCGATCTTCTTCGAGGGCCTGATCGGCAGCCGGCTGCCGATCGCCGTCGCGCATGGCGAAGGCTTCGCCGATTTCTCCCAGCGCGGCGATGCGTCGAAGGTGCATGCGGCGATGCGCTTCGTCGATCATCGCGGCCTGTCGACCGAGGCCTATCCGGCCAACCCGAACGGCAGCCCGGGCGGGCTCGCTGCGGTGACGACCGCCAACGGCCGCTACACCGCTCTCATGCCGCACGCCGAGCGCGTCTTCCGCAACGTGCAGATGAGCTGGACGCCGGCGGAGCGGAGCGCGCCCAGCCCGTGGTTGCGGATGTTCGAGAGCGCCAGGCGGCGAATGGATTGATCGGCGTGGCCGCGTCGCCCGTCATGCGCCGCATAAGATTCCCGGCATGAACTCGCCTCGTGCCTTCCATATCGGCATGCTGATCTTCGACGGCATGACCAACCTCGACTTCGCCGGCCCGCTCGACGTGCTGGCGCGCATGCCCGACGCCGTCGTGCATGTTCTCGCCAAGTCGCGTGATCCCGTGATCACCGACACCGGTCTCCTCGTCTCGCCGGCGCTGGCGCTGGGCCAAGCGCCGCCGCTCGACATGCTGTTCGTCGGCGGCGGCCCCGGCAGCACGGCCCTGATGGAAGACGAGGAAGTGCTGTCGTTCCTGCGCGAGCGCGCGGTGACGGCCTGCTGGATCACCTCGGTCTGCACCGGTGCCCTGGTGCTCGGCGCGGCCGGCCTGCTGCGTGGCTACAAGGCGGCGACGCACTGGACCGCGATGGACGTGCTGCCACTGCTCGGCGCCGAGCCAGTGTGCGAGCGCGTCGTCGTCGACCGCAACCGCATCACCGGTGGCGGCGTCACCGCGGGAATCGATTTCGGTCTTCGCGTCGCTGCGCTGTTGCATGGTGATGCGGTGGCGCAAGCGATCCAGCTCGGCATGGAGTACGACCCTAAGCCGCCGTTCGACTGCGGCTCGCCGCGCCTCGCGTCTGCGGCAATTGTCGATCGGGTGCGACAACGCACGGCTGCTATGACGGACGCCCGCATGGCGGCGGCTCGGCGCATCGCCGGCGCGAGTCCGGCGAAGTAGGGCGCCCTGGCGGCTACCGACTGGGAACGCGCACTCCCCTGCCGCGCCGAGGTGCACGCCCCCGTCGAGGAGCATCAGCTCGCCGGCGGTTGTCGCGCCGACACCGGTGCCCGAGCCCGTGACGATTGCGACCTTGCGCGTGCCAGCCATGGATGTTCCTTCTCGATGCGTCGGCGCGGCCATTCTCCCGCCGGAGCGCCGCCGAGGCGAAGGGTCGCCTCTCAGAAGGCGTGTCGCAGCAGGGCGATGGCGTAGACCAGGAAGGCGACCCAGG
>JBDTIO010000153.1:0-5880 GCA_039936375.1 Caldimonas sp.
CGCTCGATGTCGATCGCCGGGTAGTGGCCGGCCTCGGCGAGATCGCGCGACAGCACGATGTGGCCGTCGAGGATGCCGCGCGCCGCGTCGGCGATCGGATCCTGCGGATCGTCGCCTTCGGAGAGCACGGTGTAGAACGCGGTGATCGAGCCGCCGCCGGCGACGCCGTTGCCGCTGCGTTCCACCAGCTGCGGCAGCTTGGCGAAGCAGCTCGGCGGGTAGCCGCGCGTGGCCGGCGGCTCGCCGATTGCCAACGCGATCTCGCGCTGCGCCATCGCGTAGCGCGTCAGCGAATCCATCAGCAGCAGCACGTTCTTGCCCTGATCGCGAAAGTGCTCGGCGATCACGGTCGCGTAGTTGGCGCCCTGCATGCGCACCAGCGGCGGCGCGTCGGCCGGCGCGGCGACGACGACGGAGCGGCGCAGGCCCTCTTCGCCCAGGATGTCTTCGATGAATTCCTTGACCTCGCGGCCGCGCTCGCCGATCAGGCCGACGACGATGACGTCGGCCGCCGTGTAGCGGGCCATCATGCCGAGCAGCACGCTCTTTCCCACGCCGGTGCCGGCGAACAGACCGATGCGCTGGCCGCGGCCAACCGTGAGCATGGTGTTGATGGCGCGGATGCCGGTGTCGAGCGGCTTGCGAACCGGGTCGCGGTCCATCGCGTTGATCGGCCGACGCGTCAGCGGCTCGTCGTGCACCTGCACGAGCGGGCCCTTGCGATCCATCGGCTGGCCCTGCGAATCGACGACGCGGCCGAGCAGGCCGTCGCCGACCGGCAGATGGAGCGTGCGATCGACGGTGCGCCGCCACGGGTGGCGGGCCACGCCGAGCTTGATCGGCACCGGCGGCGTCGGTCGCGGCGCCACCAGGGCGCCGCTGGCCAGGCCGTGCACGTCGCCAGTCGGCATGAGGTAGGCCCGGTCGCCCGAGAAGCCGACGACTTCGGCGATCACGGGCTGCTGCTCGTCCATCCGCACTTCGCAGACCGAGCCGAGGGGCACGCGTATGCCGGTCGCTTCGAGCACCAGGCCGGTGACGCGGACGAGCCGGCCATGCGTCTCGAAAGGCAGCGCGTCGCCGGCGAAGCTCTCGAGATCGGCGAGGTAGCGGCGCCATTTCTCGGCAGCCGTCGTCGCTGCGGTTTGGGCACCGAGGTTCATGGACGCTCGGGCTCGGGCGCCACCGGCGGCGCTTCGTGATTCCAATGGTCGTCGCAGCCGAGCGCGGCCGCGGCGAGGCGCCAGCGTTCCTCGATCGTTGCGTCGACGCCGCCGATGTCCGACTCGACGCGGCAGCCGCCGCGCGCGATCGCCGCGTCGGCGACGAGCCGGGCGCCGCGCGCCGCGATCGCCTCGGCCGCACCCGTTTCGACCAGCGAGTGATCGTCGGGATGCAGGCGCACGACGATGTGCCGCGCGCTTTGCAGCAAGGTCTCGATCGCCTGCTCGGCGACCAGGGCGACGCATTCCGGTCTCGAGCTCAGCTCGCTGCGGACGATGCGCCGGGCCAGTTGCGTCGCCGTGGCGGCGAGGCATCTCGCCATGTCTTGTTGCAGAGTGTCGAGCTGCTCGCCGATCGCCACGACCAGAGCGCCGACCTGCGTCGTCGTCTGCGCCGCGAAGCTCTGCTTGAATCCTTCGAGCGCGACCAGGCCGTCGCGATAGCCATCCTGATAGCCCGCTTGCCGCGCCGTGCGCAATTGCTGCGCAGCGAGCGTGGCCGGATCGACGGGCGCCGCCGCGGCCTCGCGCGCGCGCCGGGGCGCGTTGGCGGCGCCCGGCGTACCCGAGATGTCGCCGATCTGCCAGGCCGCGAACGAGCTCAGCTCCTCGCGCGGAATGAAGCGCGCATAGGGATTGGTGCGCGCGCCGTCGGTCGGCGGCGGCGGCACGTTGCGCGGCTTGGGCATCAACGGAGCACCCTAGGCGCAGCGCACCGCCCCGTCAGGCAGGAACAGCGCTTCTTCGGTCGACTGTGCCGCGCGCTCATCACAGGAAGTCGTCGCCGCTGCCGCCGCCGAGGGTCAGCTGGCCTTCTTCGGCGAGGCGCCGCACGACCTTGAGCAGCTCTTTCTGCTCGGCCTCGACCTCGGCGACCCGGACCGGGCCGCGCGAATCGAGCTCCTCGCGCAGCGTCTCGGCGGCGCGGGTCGACATGTTCTTGAAGATGCGCTCGCGCATCTCCGGCTTGGCACCCTTGAGGGCGATGACGAGCGATTCGCTCTGCACTTCCTTGAGCAGCGCCTGCAGGCCCTTGTCGTCGACGCGGTCGAGATCGTCGAAGGTGAAGAGGTTGTCCATGATCGACTGGGCGAGGTCGTTGTCGGCCTCGCGGATGTAGTCGAGCGCGGCGGTCTCGATGCTCGTGCCCATCAAGTTGATCATCTCGGCCGCCGTCTTGACACCGCCGAGCGGAGCCTTTCTCGACTGCTCGCCGCCGGCCAGCATCTTGCTCATCACCTCGTTGAGGTCCTTGAGCGCCGACGGCTGGATGCCGTCGAGCGTGGCGATGCGAACCAGCACCTCGTTGCGCTGCCGCTCGTTGAAGGTCTTCAGCACTGCCGCGGCCTGGTCGGAATCGAGGTGCACCAGCACCGCGGCGACGATCTGCGGGTGCTCGTGGCGCAGCATCTCGCCGATCGACGCCGCGTCCATCCATTTCAGGCCTTCGATGCCGGAGATGTCGCCGCTCTGCAGGATGCGGTCAATCAGCAGATTGGCCTTGTCTTCGTCGAGCGCTTTCTTGAGCACGTTGCGGACGTAGCCGCTGGTGTCGGCAACGAGCGAGCTCTGCGCGCCGGCCGTGACCGTGAATTTCGCGAGGACGCCGTCGAGCCGTTCCTTCGGCACCGAGCTCATGCGCGCGATCGTCTCGCCCAGGCTTTGCACCTCGCGGGGCGACAAATGGCGAAAGACGTTCGCCGCTTCTTCCTCGCCGAGCGACATGAGAAGAATCGCCGAGTCTTCGAGACCTGCTTCGTCCATCGGGTCGTGCTCCGTGCGCGTTGTGGCCAGGACCTGCCGGCTAAGCCGTCTGGCCGCCGACCCAGCCGCGGACGATGCCGGCGACCGCCGCCGGGTTGTCCTTGGCAAGCGCCTTGGCGCCTTCGATCTGCTTCAGGTAGGCGGGTGGCGGCAGGGCGGCCGCGGCGTCGAATGTCTGGTCGTCGTCGACAACGGCGTCGATGCGGGTGCCGCGATTGGACAGACGCGGCGCCGCGAAGACGACCTTGGCCGCCGGGCGCAGCAGGCCGAAGAAGACGAGGATGGCGACGACTGCCATGCCGGCCGGCAAGGCGGCGGCGCGAACCAGGTCGATCAGCTCCGGGCTTTTCCAGAAGGGCATCTCGACGTTGCTGATCGGATCGATCTTGAACGGTGCGTTGATGACCTTGACCGAATCGCCGCGTTCCTTGTTGAAGCCGATCGATTCCTGCACCAGCGCCGTCAGCTTGCCGAGCTCGTCGCTCGACAGCGGCACCTGCGTCGACTTGCCCTTGGCGTCGGTCACGGTGCGGTTGTTGACGACGACCGCGGCGTTGAGGTGCTTGATGTTGCCGCTCGCGTTCTTCGTCACGCGCACCGTCTTGTCGACCTCGTAGTTCGTCACCGCCTCGCGACGACCGCTCGGGCCCGCCGCCGCTCCCGAGATCGGTGCTCCCTGCAGCGGCTGCGAGGCGCCGACGAGCGGCGCCGTGGCGGCGATCGGCGGCTGGTTCGACGCTGCGCCCGGAACCCCGCTCGGCAGGCCGGTGCCGGTGCCCGCCCCTTGCTCGCTTGTCTGCTGGCTGCGGATGGCGATGCTGGCGTCGCTGCCCTGGTTCGGCTTGAATTCTTCGGAGGTTGCCTCGGTCTGCGAGAAGTCGATGTCGGCGGCGACGGTGGCGCGCAGGTTGTCGGCACCGACGATCGGTTCGAGCAATTCGCGGATGCGTTTCGTGTAGCCGCCTTCGATCTGCGCCACGTACTGCAGCTGTTGCGCGTCGAGCCCGGTCTGCGGCCCGTCGCCAGCGCCGGTAAGCAGGGTGCCGGTCTGATCGAGGATGCTGACTGCCTTCGGGCTCATCTCGGGCACGCTCGAAGAAACGAGATGGACGATGCCTGCGATCTGCGCCCGGTCCAACGTGCGGCCGGCGTGCAGCGTCAGCAGCACCGAGGCACTCGGCTTTTGCTGCTCGCGGAAAAATCCGTTCTGGTTCGGCAGCGCCAGGTGAACGCGGGCGTTCTCGACCGCGGCAAGCGACGAGATCGAGCGCATCAGCTCGCCCTCGAGGCCGCGCTGGAAGGTGAGCCTTTCCTGGAATTGCGTCTGGCCGAAGCGGGCGCTGTCCATCAGCTCGAAGCCGGAGATCGTGCCCTTGGGCAGGCCGGCCGTGGCGAGCTTCAAGCGAAGGTCGTGCACCTGCGCCGCCGGAACCAGGATCGCACCGCCGCCTTCGGACATGCGGTAGGGCACGTTCATCTGCGACAGCTGGGCGATGACGGCGCCGCCGTCCTTGTCGGACAGGTTGGCGTAGAGCACCTTGTAGTCGCCTTGCGAAGCCCACATCGTCATCGCAAAGATGACGCCAGCCAGCGCCGCGATGCCGATCGCGAAGCTGACCTTGCTGCGCGCCGGCAAAGCCTTGATGCGGCCGGCGAAGGTGGCGTTCTGGACGTCTTGCATGCTGGGCTTGAGAGCGATGGCGTTGTCCATGGGATCGGTGCGGGCCGCAGGAGCGACGGAAGACCTCGGGCTGAGCAGCGATTATTGGAAACGCGGCCTGTCGCGGATGTCCGGAACAGCCGGGCAATGGGGCGTCAGTTCGCGCCACCGCCGGCCGAGCGCTTGCCTACGATGACGGTCAAGGAAAGAGCCCATGAACGTCACCCTGAAGCCTTTCGATTTCGCCCAGGCCGTGGCCCGCGCCGGCCTCGGCACCGATGGTGTGCCGCTTGCCAAGACGAGCTCGGTGCAGGGCACCGGTTTTCAGAAGGCGCTCGGTCAGGCGCTCGACGCCGTGAGCATGTCGCAGACCGATGCGACCAGTCTGCAGCGCGAGGTGCAGCTCGACAACCCGACCGTCAGCCTCGAGCAGACGATGGTGGCGATGCAGAAGGCGCAGATCGGCTTCTCGGCGACGCTGCAGGTGCGCAACAAGCTCGTGCAGGCCTACACCGACATCATGGGCATGCAGGTCTAGCTGACCGAACGGCTTTCGCAGCCGGGCGAGCCTGCGCCGGGCCTTGCAGCGCGGCCACTGACCCGCAGCCCGCGCGCTAATTGCGCAATTTCTGCAACGCCGCGACTGCCCGGCGGCGCTAGCCTTGCGCATTTCGGGACCGGGCCACCATGACGACCAACGCGTTTTCTGCGATCCACCGCTTCACCTCGCGCTGGTTCGCGGATACGGCGGCTTGGGGGCGGGCAACACGGCCGCCCGACTCCAGTTTAGAAGTGACCGAATATGGGGGAGACGTCACGTCCTCTCGGGCTGTCCCGACCTAACGGTGACTCTCAAAAGGTCCGGTGAACGGTCTCTTGAGGGAACCAAGGCCGACGGGTCGGCGATCAAACTATCCCGATGAGTCGCCGATTCGCCACCTAGAGGGCACTACCTTGGACTCAGGTGAAACTTCGTGAGTTCATCAACACGAGAGTAATTGGTCGCAGAGTACATCTTGGCTATCGACACACCGTAGCTCTTGATCTCTCTGCGCACGAAACGTTTCGCGGCCGGCGCATACCAATATGTCTCGTATTGTCGTCCAATTGCGCCGTGCCCAATTTCGGCTTCGTTTCGCCAAAAGCCCGACAGTTCTACCTTGTACGCGTCAAACTCGCCAGCGGGGGTAGTAATTCGCTCTTGCGCAACCACCTTGGCGTGAAAGTCCTGCG
>JBDTIO010000154.1:0-3149 GCA_039936375.1 Caldimonas sp.
CCTCGACAACCCGGGCTCGGGGCTCGACATCGTCAGCGACGGCGAGATCCGGCGCGAGAGTTACTCGAACCGCTTCGCGACCGCGCTCGAAGGCGTCGACCTCGACAACCCGGGCTCGGGGCTCGACCGCTCGGGGCACCCGAACCCGGTGCCGCGCATCGTCGGCAAGATCCGGCGCATGCACGCGGTCGAGGTCGACGACATCAAGTTCCTGCGCGCGAACACGACGCGCATGACCAAGATCACCGTGCCCGGCCCGTTCACGATGCTGCAGCAGGCGCAGAACGACTTCTACAAGAGCGAGGAAGAAGCCGCGATGGACTACGCCGCCGCGGTCAACGAGGAGATCCGCGATCTCTTCGCCGCCGGCGCAGACGTCGTCCAGATCGACGAGCCGTACATGCAGGCGCGGCCCGAGAAGGCGCGCCGCTATGGCCTCGCGGCGCTGAACCGCGCGCTCGACGGCGTGAGCGGAACGACGGCAGTGCACATCTGCTTTGGCTACGCCGCGATCATTCACGAGCGACCGAGCGGCTACTCGTTCCTGCCCGAGCTGGCGCAATGCAGCTGCGAGCAGATCTCGCTCGAGACGGCGCAGTCGCATCTCGACTGCTCGGCGCTGCAGGCGCTGGAGGGCAAGCGACTGATGGTCGGCTGCATCGATCTCTCCGACCCGCAAGTCGAGTCGGCGGTGACGGTCGTCGAGCGCATCGAGCGTGCGTTGCCCTACGTGAAGGCCGAGAACGTGATCCTTGCGCCCGATTGCGGCATGAAGTACCTGCCGCGCGAGATCGCCTCGGCCAAATTGCGGGCGATGGTCGAGGCCGCGAAGATCCTGCGCCAGCGCCACGACGCGCACTGAACGAGACGAAGCGAGGCGGCGCGTGCGCGATTTCGTCTTTCAGGCCACGCTGCCGCGCGTGGTCTTCGGTGCCGGCGCACTGCAATACCTGTCGCGCGAGGCCGACGTGCTTGGCCTGCGGCGCATGCTCGTCTTGTCAACGCCTGGCCAGCGGCCTATGGCGGAGCACGCGGCAGGGCTGCTCGGCTCGCGCTCCGCAGGCGTCTTCGCGCAGGCGGCGATGCATGTTCCGGCCGAGACGGCTCGCGCTGCCGTCGAAGAGGCTCGCCGGCTGGGCGCCGACGGTGCCGCGGCCATCGGCGGCGGCTCGACCACCGGGCTGGGCAAGGCCATCGCCCTCGAGACCGGCCTGCCCGTGATCGCGATCCCGACGACATACGCCGGCAGCGAGATGACGACGATGTACGGGCTCACCGAATCGGGCACCAAGAAAACCGGCCGCGATCCGCGCGTGCTGCCACGTTGCGTGATCTACGACCCGGAGCTGTCGCGACGCCTGCCGTTTGGCATCACCGTCGTCAGCGCCATCAACGCGATCGCGCACGCCGCCGAAGGCCTCTATGCGGCCGACGCGAATCCGATCATCGACCTCCTCGCCGAAGAAGGCATCCGCACGATCGCCGCCGCCTTGCCTCGGCTGCAGCGCGATCCGGCCGACCTCGACGCCCGCGGCGACGCGCTCGTCGGCGCGTGTCTCTGCGGCACGGTGATGGGCAGCATCACCGTCGGCCTGCACCACAAGCTGTGCCATACGCTTGGTGGCGCGTTCGGCCTACCGCATGCGGAGCTGCACACCGTCATCCTGCCGCACGCCATGGCCTACAACGCCTCGGCCGCACCAGGGGCGATGCGGAAGATCGCCGCAGCGCTCGGAGTCTCGAGTGCGCCCACTGGGCTGTTCGACCTGGCCGCCAGCCACGACGCGCCGACCTCGCTGCAGGCGATCGGCATGCGCGAGGCCGACCTCGACCGTGCCGCCGACCTTGCGGTGCAGAACCAGTACCCGAACCCACGCCTTCTCGAGCGGGGGCCGGTGCGTGATCTGCTGCAGCGCGCCTACGACGGCACGCGGCCCGGCTGAGCGGGCGGCGCAGGTTCGGTCTGTCAGGCCGTCAGCCGCTTCACGCCCTTGAGCTCGCATGCGTAGATCGCGTTGCGCAGCGCGGCGATCGCCTCGTAGCGCGTGAAGCTGCGCCGCCAGGCGAGGACGACGCGACGCGTCGGCGCGGGCTTGTCGAACGGCACGTAGACGATGTGCGATTGTTTTTCGGCGGGCACGGACAGTTGCGGTACGACCGTCACGCCCATGCCCGAGGCGACCATGTACTTGATCGTCTCGAGCGACGAGCCTTCGAAAGTCTTCCTCATGCCTTCGGCGTCGGTCGAGGCGAACTGCGCGTACTCCGGGCAGACCTCGAGCACGTGGTCGCGAAAGCAGTGTCCGGTGCCGAGCAGCAGCATCTTCTCGTTCTTCAGCTCGTCGCCCCTGATCGACTTGCGCTTGGCCAGTGGGTGCATCTTCGGCACGGCGACGACGAAGGGCTCGTCGTAGAGCGGGGCGATCGCCAGGCCGGTGTCGGGGAACGGCTCGGCCATGATGGCGCAGTCGAGCTCTCCGGTGCGCAGCAACTCGAGCAGCTTGACGGTGAAGTGCTCCTGCAGCATCAGCGGCATTTGCGGGACGCGCTCGATCACCTGCTTGACGAGATCGGGCAGCAGGTAGGGCCCGATCGTGTAGATCACGCCGAGCCGCAGCGGTCCGCTGAGCGGGTCCTTCCGGCGCTTGGCCGTTTCCTTGATCGCCGCGGCCGCTTCGATGACGGCTTGCGCCTGGCGGACGATCTCTTCGCCGAGCGGCGTCACGCTCACCTCGTTGGCGCCGCGCTCGAAGATCCGCACGTCGAGCTCTTCCTCGAGCTTCTTGACCGAGACCGACAGCGTTGGCTGCGACACCGAGCACGTCTCGGCGGCGCGGCCGAAATGCTTCTCGCGCGCGACCGCGACGACGTAACGGAGCTCGGTAAGGGTCATCCTCCGAGGACAAGACCGGCCGGGCGCCAGGCCGCCCCCAGCCCGGCCTGCCTTGCGGACCGCGGCGTTGCCAGACGCCACGCCTCCTCGTGCCGTCCATGCCGGCGCTGGCCGGAATGGAGCTGCGGCACTCGGTCCCCGCGGGGGGCAGCCATCGACGGGAGCGTCGGGCCCGTCATGTCGCCGGCTTGTCGCTCAGCGCTTTCATGTTGTCCTGAAGCTCCTTGCTCATCGGCGCGTTCAGGTTGATGCCTTT
>JBDTIO010000155.1:0-8845 GCA_039936375.1 Caldimonas sp.
TTGGCTTCCATGGCGATCACGTCGCGCGCCTGGCGCTTGGTGCCGATCATGAGGATGGTGCCGCGGCGCGAGGCCAGCTGGCGGATGAACTTCATCGCGTCGTCGAAGAGCGGCTGCGTCTTCTCGAGGTTGATGATGTGGATCTTGTTCCGATGGCCGTAGATGTACGGGGCCATCTTGGGATTCCAGAAGCGGGTCTGGTGTCCGAAATGGACGCCGGCTTCCAGCATGTCGCGCATTGAGATCGTCATCGAGTTTCCAAAGGTTGCATCTAGAATCCCGGCTCGAATCGCGAGGAAGGAAGCCGCATGCAAACGCGCCCTCCTTCGCATCGCAACACCTTGAATGAACCGGTTCGCGAGTTCCTTGCTGCTCTGGCGGCTACCACGCCGAACCGATGAGTTCAGCCCGCTCGTCCGCCCGAGGCAAAGCGTAGGATTCTAGCATTGTCGATGAGCGACGACCTGACTGACGCCCGGCACCGGGTCCTCACCGGCGCGCAACCGGCCCTCGATCTGATCGAACGCTCGATCGCTGCCGCGCAGTCGGCGCCGTGCGCACCGGCCTTTCTCGCCACCACCTTCGAGGCCGCGCGCAACTCGGCCCGCCTAGCCGACCGGGCGGTCGCCGAAGGCCGGCAGCCGGGTTCATTGGCCGGCCTGTCGATCTCGATCAAGGACCTGTTCGACGTTGCCGGCTTCGTGACCGCCGCCGGCTCGACCGTGCTGGCGTCCGCGCCGGCTGCCACCGCCGATGCGCCCGCAGTGGCTCGGTTGCGCCGCGCCGGGGCTGCCTTCATCGGCCGCACCCACATGTCGGAGTTCGCGTTCTCGGGCATCGGCCTCAATCTGCATTTCGCGATGCTGGTCAATCCAGCGACCGTCCGAATCGACCCGACCCCGCGCGTTCCCGGGGGCTCGACGTCGGGAGGCGCCGTCTCGGTGGCCAGCGGCGCCGCCTGGGCCGCGCTCGGCTCGGACACCGGAGGCTCGATCCGCATACCGGCCGCTCTGCAGGGCATCGTCGGCTTCAAGAGCACCGCGCGGCTGGTCCCGAGCAAAGGTGCGGTGCCGTTATCGACCACGCTCGATACCGTCTCGGCGATGACGCGATCGGTACGCGACGCGGTCGCGGTGCACGAAATCCTGACCGACCGGCGTGTCGATCCCGCCACGACATCGTTGCGCCAGTTGCGCTTGGCCATCCCGCGAACGCTGATGCTCGACCGTCTCGATGGCAGCGTCGCCCGCGCTTTCGCGCGCGCCATCGAAGCCTTGTCGAGCCAAGGCGCCCAGGTCGAGGAGGTCGACTTGCCGCTGCTCGACGAAGTGGCGACGATCAACGTCACCGGTGGATTCTCGGCGGCGGAAAGCTGGGCCTGGCACCGGCATTTGCTCGCCGGCCACGAAGCCGACTACGACCCGCGCGTGGCCATACGCATTCGCCGCGGCGAGACGATGACGGCCGCCGACTACATCGATCTGATCGCCGCACGGCGCGCCTGGATCGGCCGCATGGAAGCGGCGCTCGGGCCATTCGATGCAATGCTCTCGCCCACCGTTCCGGTGGTCGCGCCGAAACTGGCGCCGCTGCTCGCCGATGACGCCGCATTCTTTGCCGCTAACGGGTTGCTCCTGCGTAACCCGTCGCTCGTCAATCTGCTCGACGGTTGCGCCCTGTCCGTGCCCTGCCACGTCGAAGGCGAGCTGCCCGTCGGCCTCATGATCTGGCACGCCGCGCTTCACGACGATGCCGTTCTCGGCGCCGGCCTGGCCATCGAAGCCGCGCTCCGCTTTGCTCGTGACGACGTGACGCGGCGCTGACGATGCGCGTCGCGGTCATCGGAGCCGGCGTGATCGGCGTGACGACGGCGTACGAGCTCGGTGCCGACGGCCATGACATGACCGTGTTCGAGCGCCGCGGCACGGTCGCGGCCGAATCGAGCTTCGCCAACGCCGGTCTCGTCGCGCCCGGCTACGTCGCGCCCTGGGCGGCACCGGGCATGCCCGGCAAGGTACTTGCGCATCTGGGGCGCGCGCATGCGCCGGTGCGCGTCGGCCGGCACATGAACCTGTCGACGGTCAGCTGGCTGTGGCGCTGGTGGCGCGCCTGCCGGCCGGCCGTGTATCGGGCCAATCGGGCTCGGATGCACCGCCTCGCCCATTTCAGCCGCGAACGACTGCACGAGTTGACGCAGCGGCTGCATCTCGATTTCGAGCGGGGCCAGGGCTTTCTCGTGCTGCTTCGCTCGGCGCGGGACCTGGCCACGGCAGAGCCCGGAATTCGCGCCCTGACCGAGCTCGGGGCCGCGCCCCAGGTACTCGATGCGGCAGGCTGCCGGCTCATCGAACCGGGCCTCAGCCTCGACACACCGCTGCACGCGGGCGTCTATTCGAAGGACGACGATGTCGGCAACTGTCGCGAGTTCACGCACCTGCTGCGCAAGGAAGCATCGCGAAGTGGTGTCCGCTTTCGCTTCCATGCGCAGGTCGAACGCATCGTCGCCGGAGCGAATCCGCGACTCGTGATCGTGCGAACGCCGGTCGATCCGCGCCATCAAGCGCCCTTCCCTTCGCGTCTAAACGCCAGCGACTGGCCGATCACTCAGCCCGGTAACGGCGAAGAACCCGAGCTGGGCTATGACGCGGTCGTCGTCTGTGCCGCCCTCGGGTCGCGCGAGCTGCTGCGTCCGCTCGGCCTCCGGTTGCCGCTGCAACCGGTGTTCGGCTACTCGGTCACGGCGCCGCTGCGCCACGACGACCAGCACCTGCATCGCGAGCCGCGCGCCGCCTTGATGGACGAACGCTACAAGGTCGCGATCAGCCGGCTGGGCAACCGAGTGCGCGTCGCCGGCTGTGCCGAGATCGGCGGCCATGCCGATCACGCCGATGCCGCAGCGCAGGCGACGCTCGACAAGGTGCTCGACGACTGGTTCCCAGGCGTCACGCGGCGCAGCCAGGCGCAACGCTGGAAGGGTTCGCGGCCGATGCTGCCGGACGGCCCGCCGGTGCTCGGTCCGAGCGGCGTCGCGGGTGTCTGGCTCAACCTGGGCCACGGCGGCAGCGGCTGGGCGCTGGCCTGCGGCTCGGCTCGACTGGTCGCCGACGCGGTCGCTGGACGAGCCAATCCGATCGCGATCGATGGTCTCGGCATTGAACGACTTCGCCTATGAGCACCTCCAGGACGCGCCACGCGGCGCCGGTCCCCGCGGGAATCGAGGAAAGTGGCGAAGCGACGTTTCCTCGAGAGCCCGTACATGGCAAGCTGCGTCCCATGAGCCGCCGGACCGTTCCCAGGTTGATTGACCGAAGCGCGCAGCGCGCGGCTTGCCGATGAGCACGATTCGTCGCATCGATTCGGGCATCGGTCGCGAAGCACTTTTCGACGTTGCCGCGACGCGGCGCTCCGAACGGGTCGCGAAGAGCGCCGTCGCACCGTTCGCGCTGATGGCGCAGGCCGGCGACGCGGTCGCCCGGCTGGCCCTCGCCCTCGCACCGCACGCGCGCCAAGTCGTCGTCCATGCCGGGCCGGGCAACAACGGGGGTGACGGCATCGAAGCAGCGACGCGCTTGCGCGGCATGGGCAAGGCGACGACGGTGCGGCTGCACGGCGACGCGATAAATCTGCCCGACGATGCGGCGCAGGCGTTGCGCCGCGCGAAAGAGGCCGGCGTCGCCATCGAACTTGCGCCGGTATCGCCCGGTCTTGGTGCGGAAGCAGCCGATCTCGTGATCGACGCGCTTTTGGGCATCGGCGCTTCACGCGCTCCCGAAGGTGTGATCGCTGCTGCCATCGAACAGATCGCGACCACCGCCGCCGCTGGCGCGCACGTCCTCTCGATCGATGTTCCTTCGGGCCTCGATGCCGATCGCGGTCAGCCGTTCGGAAGCGCCTGTGTCGTGGCCACCGACACCCTTTCCTTGTTGACCCTCAAGCCAGGCCTGTTTACGGCGTCTGGCCGCGACCACGTCGGCCGCATCTGGCTGGATGCGCTCGACGTCGACATCGACGAAACACTGGCGACGGCGTGGCTGGTCGGCTTCGCCGACCGGCGAGGTGCCAACGACAGGCGATTGCAGGCGCAGCACAAGGGCAGCTTCGGCGATGTCGCGGTCGTCGGCGGCGCACCCGGCATGGCCGGCGCGGCGATCCTCGCCGCCAGCGCCGCGCATGCCGCGGGCGCCGGCCGCGTCTTCGTCGACCTGCTCGGCGCCGGCGAGGCGTTCGCGCTCGTCGATCCGTGGCGCCCCGAGCTGATGTTTCGCAAGGAGTGGTGGCGCGGCCCGGTCGAGTCCTTGCGCGCGAGCACAGTGGTCTGCGGCTGCGGCGGCGGCGACGCGGTCCGAGAGACGCTGCCTCGCTTGTTGTCGATCGCGCCGCGCCTCGTCCTCGACGCCGATGCGCTCAACGCGATCGCCGCCGACAGCGCGTTGCAGTCGCTCCTTTCAGGTCGCGCCGGCCGCTCGCTGCAGACGATCCTGACGCCGCATCCTCTCGAGGCCGGACGCCTGCTCGGCCGGGCCGCGACCGAGGTGCAGGCCGATCGCCTGCGCATCGCCTGCGAGATGGCAGAACGCTTTGCGGCGGTCGTCGTCTTGAAAGGGTCGGGCACCGTCATCGCTGCGCCGGGTGAGCGGCCGCGCGTCAATAGCACCGGCAACGCATCGCTGGCGACCGCTGGCACCGGCGATGTCCTCGCCGGCTGGATCGGCGGGCGCTGGCGAACCGGGGTTGCGGCCTTCGATGTCGCGACTCGCGGCGTCGTCGAGCACGGCGCTGCGGCTGAGCCCGAGCGGCCCGGGGCCTTGCGCGCCGGTGACCTGGTCGAGACGCTTTACCGGCAAATGCGCGGCACGAGGGGCTAACCGAGAGCCCATGTGGCCTTGCCGATCTCCAGCGTGCCCTGCCCGGCGCCGCTTTCCGGAACGGTCTCGTCGTCTCGATCGGAGATCGCTCCCCATCGCGCCGCGACCTGCTCCGCCGCATCGGCCGGATGACCGACGTGGATCCCCTGGGTCAGCGTGACATGGGCCCGCTCGAAGGCACCCGCACCGGCGCAGAGGATGGTGCGCGTCGGCGCGTCTTGCGCGACGAGGGCGAGCAGGCCCGGCGTCACGGCTTCTGGCTCGAGCAACTTCAGCACGGCCTCGGGCATGAGGCTTTCGGTCATCCGCGTCGCCGCAGTCGGCGCCAGGCAGTTGACGCGGATGTCGTGCTTGGCGCCTTCGATGGACAGCGTCTGCATCAAGCCGACCAGCGCCATCTTCGCGGCACCGTAGTTGGCCTGGCCGAAGTTGCCGTAGAGGCCGCTCGACGAGGTCGTCATGACGATGCGACCGTAGTTGCGCTCGCGCATGATTTCCCAGACCGCCTTTGTGCAGTGCACCGCGCCCATCAGGTGCACTTCCATGACGAGTCGGAAGTCGGCCAGCGCCATCTTGGCGAAGCTCTTGTCGCGCAGGATGCCGGCGTTGTTGACGAGGATGTCGACGCGGCCCCATTCGTTCATCGCCGCAGCCACCATCGCCTCAACCGCGGCGAAGTCGGTCACCGAGGCGCCGTTGGCGATCGCCCTGCCGCCGGCAGCCCGGATCTGCGCCGCCACGGCCTGCGCAGCGGCGGGCGCGCCGCCCTTGCCGTCGACGCTGCCGCCGAGATCGTTGACCACCACCGCGGCGCCGCGCGCCGCCAGGGCCAGCGCATGCTGGCGGCCGAGACCGCCGCCGGCGCCGGTGACGATCGCCACTCTTCCATCGAATCGAATCGCCATCTGCTGCACTCTCTTCTCTCTGACAAACGGTGTGGAATCAGCGCCGGCTCGCACCGCGCGGGGTCGCCCGTTCGCTGCCCTTGCGCGCCGAAGACTTGCCGGCACGCGACGGCCGCAGCGGCGAGCCTGACCGGGCTCTCGCCTTCGCCTTGGCCGCGGCCTTGACGACCCGGTCGGCCTGCTTCAGGGCAACGATCTCGCTGGTCATGGCGTCGCCGGCGCCGGCCGCCACGGCCTTGTCGCGCCGAACGCGCAGGGCTGAGTCTTCGGCGTCGCGGACGAGTCGGAAATCGATCTTGCGGCCGTCGAGGTCGACGCGACTGACCTGAACGCGAACGCGCGTGCCGATCGCATAGCGCGCGCCGGAACGCTCGCCGCGGAGCTCCTGCTTGACCTCGTCGAAACGGTAGTACTCGCCGCCCAACTCCGTGACGTGGACCAGGCCGTCGACGTGCAGGCCGTCGAGCGTCACAAATAGGCCGAAGCTGGTCACGGCGCTGACGGTGCCTCCGTACTCTTCGCCGAGATGCTCGCGCATGTAACGGCACTTGAGCCAGGCCTCGACATCGCGCGACGCTTCGTCGGCGCGACGCTCGTTGGCGCTGCAATGGGCGCCGGCAATCTCCCAGGCCTCGAGCTCGCCGCCCGGAACGAGCACCGTCGCCGGGGGCAATTTCGACTTCGCCGCCGCGGCCGCCTTCGACGCCTTGGCGTTCTTGGTGGTGTTCGTCGCCGGGTCGTGCGCCTTGTTGGCGAGCTTGTAGCGGCGGCCTTCGAGCAGTGCCTTGATGACGCGATGGACCAGCAGATCGGGATAGCGCCGGATGGGGCTCGTGAAGTGCGTGTAAGCGTCGTAGGCGAGGCCGAAATGGCCGCTGTTGGTGCCGGTGTAGATCGCCTGCTGCATCGAGCGCAGGAGCATCGAATGAATCTGCGCCGCGTCGGGCCGGTCCTTGGTCGCCTGGGCGATCGCCTGATACTCGGCCGGCTTCGGGTCGTCGCCGATCGCCAGGCCGAGGCCGAGCGCTTTCAGGTAGTTCTGCAGCAGCGTCTTCTTTTCCGGCGTCGGCCCTTCGTGAACGCGATAGAGGGCCGGGTGCTTGGCGCGCACGATGAAGTCGGCCGAGCACACGTTGGCAGCCAGCATCGATTCTTCGATGAGACGGTGCGCCTCCGTACGGGTGCGTGGCACGATCTTCTCGATGCGACCGTTCTCGTCGCAGACGATCTGTGTCTCGGTCGTCTCGAAGTCGATCGCGCCGCGCTCGGCGCGCGCCTTGAGCAGCGCCCGATAGACGTCGTGCAGGTCGAGCAGGTGCGGCACCAGCTCCTTGCGCTTGGCCGCTTCGGCACCGCGCGTGTTGGCGAGGATGGCCGCGACTTCTTCATAGGTGAAGCGCGCGGCCGAGCGCATGACGGCCGGGAAGAACTGGTAGGCGTGGATCTCGCCGTCGCTGGTGATGAGCATGTCGCAGACCATCGCCAGGCGCTCGACCTTCGGATTCAGCGAGCACAGGCCGTTGGAGAGCTTTTCCGGCAGCATCGGCAGGACGCGGCGCGGAAAATAGACCGAGGTGGCGCGCTCGTACGCGTCGGCGTCGAGCGGCTCGCCCGGCTTGACGTAGTGGCTGACATCGGCGATGGCGACGACCAGGCGCCAGCCGTTCGGCATCTTCGTGCGACCGATCTTGGCCGGCTCGCAATAGACAGCGTCGTCGAAGTCGCGCGCGTCTTCGCCATCGATCGTCACGAGCGCAACGTCGCTCAGGTCGACGCGACCTTTGCGGTCGGCGGCCTGAATCGCCTCGGGCAGCGCCGCTGCTTGAGCCAGCGTGGCGTCGGAGAAGATGTGCGGCACTTCGTACTTGCGCACGGCGATCTCGATCTCCATGCCGGGGTCGTCGATCTCGCCCAGCACTTCGGTGACCCGGCCGAGCGGCTGCGAGTGCAGGGACGGCGGCTCGGTCAGCTCGATGGCCACGACCTGGCCGGCGGTGGCGCCGGCGATGGCGCTGCGCGGCACGATGATGTCTTGCCCGTACCGCTTGTCTTCCGGCGCAACCAGCCAGATGCCGCTCTCGTGCAGCAGGCGGCCGATGATCGGCGCCTTCTTGCGCTCGACGATTTCGAGGACGCGGCCTTCGGGCCGCCCTTTCTTGTCGTAGCGGATGACGCGCGCCTTGACGCGATCGCGATGCAGCACCGAGCGCATCTCCTGCGGCGACAGGAAAATGTCGGGCAGCGCGCCTTCGCGCGTGACGAAACCGTGGCCGTCGCGGTGGCCGAAAACCGTGCCCTCGACTTCGACCATCAGCTCGTTGCCGATGCCGTCCGGGGCCTGGGATGTTGTTGTTTTGATGATAAAGTCCGTGGTTGCCTGAGATGCCCAGGTGGCGGAATTGGTAGACGCACTAGTTTCAGGTACTAGCGGGTAACTCCGTGGGGGTTCGAGTCCCTTCCTGGGCACCAAGAAAATGAGAAATGAAGACCCGCCTTGGCGGGCATGGAATGGAACGAAGCCCGCAGCCGCGGGCTTTTTGCTGGCCGCTCGACGCGTGAATGCGCGTGTCGTCCCGCATCAGATGACGAACTTCTTCGCCAGCCCGTCGGGCCGAAGGTCGTCGTATTCCTCGAAAGGCTGATGGATCCACGGGCTCGTGGGCAGCAGTTCGACGTAAAAGTCGGGCACGTAAGTCGACGCTCCCTTGGTCCAGAGCACCGCCGAGCGCAGCTCGCTGATCGACGGTATGCCGCGCAGGCGATCGACGACGGCGCGCAGCGTGATGCCGGAGTCGGCGAGGTCGTCGACGAGCAACACCCGACCGGCGAGCTCGCCCTTGGGCAGCGTGATGTACTTGGCCATGTCGAGCCGGCCTTGAATGGTGCCCGCTTCGGCCCGGTAGGAGCTTGTCGACATGATGGCGAGCGGCTTGTCGAAGACGCGCGACAGCACGTCGCCGGGTCGCATCCCGCCACGCGCCAGACAGAGGATCTGATCGAATGCCCAGCCGGTGGCGTGGATCTTCAGCGCCAGCCGTTCGATGAGCATGTGGTACTCGTCCCAGGAGACGTAGA
>JBDTIO010000156.1:0-4927 GCA_039936375.1 Caldimonas sp.
TCGGGCTTCTCGACGTAGCGGCGCTTCCTGATATACCAGCCGACGTCGTTGCCGGCCAGATCGCCCATGCGAAACGGCCCCATCGCCATGCCGAACTTCTCCATTGCCTTGTCGACCTGCGCCGGCGTCGCACCTTCTTCCAGCAGGAAGCCGGCCTGGCGCGAGTACTGCTCGATCATGCGGTTGCCGATGAAGCCGTCGGTCACGCCGGAGACGACGCAGGTCTTCCTGATCTTCTTGCCCAGCGCCATCACCGTCGCCAGCACGTCCTTGGCGGTCTTCTTGCCGCGCACGACCTCGAGCAGCTTCATGACGTTGGCGGGGCTGAAGAAATGCATGCCGACGACGTCCCCGGGCCGCTTCGTGAACGCGGCGATCTTGTCGACGTCGAGCGTCGAGGTGTTCGAGGCGAGGATGGCGCCCGGCTTCATCACTTCGTCGAGCGTCTTGAAGACCTGCTCCTTCACGCCCATGTCCTCGAACACCGCTTCAATGACGAGGTCGGCGTCTTTCAGATCGTCGTACTTCAGCGTCGTCGTGAGCAGGGCCATGCGCTCGTCGAGCTTGTCCTGCTTGAGCTTGCCTTTCTTGACCTGCGCTTCGTAGTTTTTGCGCATGATGCCGACACCCTTGTCCAGCGCTTCCTGCTTCGTCTCGAGCATCACGACGGGCAGGCCGGCGTTGAGAAAGTTCATGGCGATGCCGCCGCCCATCGTGCCGGCGCCGATCACGGCGACCTTCTTGATCTCGCGCAGCGGCGTATCGGCCGGCACGTCGGCGATCTTGCTGGCCGCACGCTCGGCCATGAAGACGTGGCGCAGCGCTTTCGATTCCGGTGTGACCATCAGCGCCAGGAAGAGCTCGCGCTCGTACTTCATGCCGTCATCGAACTTCATCTTCGTCGAGGCGGCAACAGCGTCGACGCACTTCAGCGGCGCCGGAAAGTTCTTCGCCATCGCGCCGACCGTGTTGCGCGCGAACTGGAAATAGGCATCAGCATTCGCGTAAGCGACCTTCAGGTCGCGCACCAGCGGCAGCGGCCGCACATCGACCTTCTCGTGGGCGTAGGCGATCGCGGCCTCGACGACGTCGCCGTCGGCAATCCTGTCGAAGAGTCTCTGCCCCGGCTGCTTCGCCAGCAACTCGCTCTTGACCGGCTCGCCGCTGACGATCATGTTGAGCGCCGTCTCGACGCCGAGCACGCGCGGCAGCCGCTGCGTGCCGCCGGCGCCGGGAATCAGGCCGATCTTCACTTCCGGCAGCGCCACCTGCGTGCCCGGCGCGGCGACGCGGTAGTGGCAGCCGAGCGCCAGCTCGAGGCCACCGCCCATCGCCACGCTGTGCACCGCCGCGACGATCGGCTTGGTGCTCGCTTCGAGCGCGAGGATGACCGAGAGCAGGTTGGGCTCGGCGATCGCCTTCGGCGAGCCGAACTCGCGGATGTCTGCGCCGCCCGAGAACGCCTTGCCGGCGCCGGTGATGACGATGGCCTTCACCGCGTCGTCGGCGAGGGCCTTGTCGAGGCCGTCGACGATGCCGCGCCGTGTCTCGTAGCCCAGCCCGTTGACGGGCGGGTTGTTCATGCTGATGACGGCGACGTCGCCGCGGACTTCGTAGGTTGCGCTCATGAAACGATCCTCAGCTGGGGCACCGGCCGGGTGGCCGGTGCAAAAAAGCACGTTCGTTCCATTCTAGGACGCCGTGTTCGCGACTCGCTGTCCCAGCAGCGACAAGGCGAACGCCATGAAACCTAGACTTCCAGCCACTCCTTGCGCACCTCGGCGTTAGCGCGCAGCGCCGTCGGCGTGCCCTCGAAGACGATCGCGCCGTGGCCCATGACGTAGCAGCGTTCCGAGATCTCGAGCGCGATCGTCAGCTTCTGCTCGACGAGCAGTACCGAGACGCCGCGGCCCTTCAAGGTCTGCAGGTATTCGGCGACGAGCTCGACGATCTTCGGCGCCAGGCCCTCGGTCGGCTCGTCGATCATGATGAGATCGGGGTCGCCCATCAGCGTGCGGCAGAGAGTCAGCATCTGCTGCTCGCCGCCCGACAGCACGCCGGCCTCCGTGTGCTCGCGCTCTTTCAGGCGCGGGAAGATGCGGTACATGTCGTCGAAGCTCCAGCGCGGTGCCTTCTTGCCACGCCTCTCGCCGAGCTGCAGGTTCTGCTGCACGGTGAGCTTGGGAAAAATGTCGCGGTTCTCCGGCACGTAGCCAATGCCGCAGTGGGCGATCTCGAAGGCTTTCTTGCCGAGGATCTCCTCGTCGCGCCAGCGGATCGAACCCTCGCCGTGCACCAGGCCCATGATGGTCTTCACCGTCGTCGAGCGCCCCGAGCCGTTGCGACCGAGCAGCGCGACGATCTCGCCCTCGCCCACGGTCATCTCCACACCGTGCAGGATATGGCTCTTGCCGTAGTAGGCGTGCAGCTTCGACAGGCGCAGCATCGAGATGGCCTTCAGTGGGCCGCGGAGTGCGCGTCGGCGTGCGCCGAGCCGAGATAGGCCTCCTGCACGCGGACGTTGGCGCGCACCGCCTCCGGCACGTCGAAGGCGATCACCTCGCCGTAGACGAGCACGGCGATCTTGTCGGCCAGGCCGAAGACGACGCCCATGTCGTGCTCGACGGTGAGCAGCGTCTTGCCGACCGTGACTTCGCGGATCAGCTCGATGAACCGCGCCGTCTCGCTCTTGCTCATGCCGGCCGTCGGCTCGTCGAGCAGGATCACGTCGGCGCCGCCGGCGATCGTGATGCCGATCTCGAGCGCGCGCTGTTCGGCGTAGGTGAGGTTCATCGCCAGCGTGTCGCGCTTCTTGTCGAGCCGGATCATCGCCAGCAGTTGGCTCGCGCGCTCGTTGGCGTCGCGCAGGCCGGCCAGGAATTTCCAGAACGCGTAGCGGTAGCCCATCGTCCAGAGCACGCCGCAGCGCAGGTTCTCGAACACCGACAGCCGTCCGAAGATGTTGGTGATCTGGAAGCTCCGCGCCAGGCCCAGGCGATTGATTTCGTACGGCAACAGACCGTCGATGCGCTCCCCGTTCAGCAGGATTTCGCCGCTGCTCGGACCGAAGCGGCCGCTGATGAGATTGAAGAGCGTCGACTTGCCGGCGCCGTTGGGGCCGATGATGCCGATGCGCTCGCCGGGCGCCACCGCCAGGTCGCAGCCGCGGATGATCTCGGACTTGCCGAACGACTTGCACAGGCGCTTCAGCTCGACGGCGTAGGGCGGGCTCGTCACGACGGCTCCTTGAATGTCATGGTGGCCTCGATCTCTTCCTGCACCGTGCCCCAGACCCCCGCGAAGCGCCGGCGCACGGCCTCGAAGGCCGTGAAGCCGAAGAGCGCGGCCGCCAGCGCCACCGCCCATGGCACAACCGACGTCGTATCAAGCGTCATTCCGAGGTAACGGGCGCTGGTCTCGCCGACGGAACCGAACTGGCGCGCGTAGATCATCTCGATGAGCCCGGCAAAGCCGGCGAGCATCACCAGCGCGGTCGCGACCAGCAACGCATACCAGCGCCACAGTCGATGGAGCTTCCTGTGCGCGGCCACGCGCAGGTTCATCATGAGCAGGCTGGCGATGCCGCCCGGCGCATACATCACCATGAACATGAAGATGAGACCGAGGTAGAGCTGCCAGGCCATCGTGACTTCCGAGAAGAGCGCGAAGCCGACGACCATGAGCACGGCACCGATGATCGGGCCGAAGAAGAAGGTCGCGCCGCCGAGGAAGGTGAACAGCAGGTAGGCCCCCGACCGCCCGGCGCCGACGACGTCGGGCGTGGCGATCTCGAAGTGCACCGCGTACATGCCGCCCGCGATGCCGGCGAAGAACCCCGCGATGACGAACGAGAAGTAGCGCACCCGCTGCGTGCTGTAGCCGATGAACTCGACGCGCTCGGGGTTGTCGCGCACGGCGTTCAGCATCCGGCCGAGCGGCGTGCGCGTGAAGGCGAACATCGCTGCCGTACACGCGAAGGTGTAGAGGGCGATCAGGTAGTAGACCTGGATCTGCGGCCCGTAGGTGATGCCGAGAAAAGGCGGCCCGGAGGTGCGATTCACCGCGACGCCGCCTTCGCCGCCGAAGAACTCGGGGACGATCAGCACCATCGGCGCGACCAGCTCGCCGATGCCCAAGGTGATCATCGCGAAGGTTGTCCCCGCCTTCTTGGTCGTGACGTAGCCGAGCAGCGCCGCGAAGAACATCCCGGCCACGCCGCCAGCCAGCGGCACCAGGCTCATCGGCAACGGGAACGAGCTGTCGGCGATGCCCAGCATCACGTGAACGGCGAAAAACGTTCCGAGGCCGGTGTAGACGGCATGGCCGAAGCTCAGCATGCCGCCCTGGCCGAGCAGTATGTTGTACGAAAGACAGGCGACGATGCCGATGCCGATCTGGGTCAGCACTGATCTGTCGAGATTGCTCGGAAGGACGAGCGGCGCGAGGAGCAGAACCAGCGCATAGCCGCTCCACACCAGAAGTCGACCTCGCCCGACCGGGCGTGCGACGGGCCGGGCGGCGGCCAGCGCCGGTGCGGCGTCCATTCAGCCCTCGCGCGTCCCGAGCAGCCCCTTGGGGCGGAAGATCAGGATCAGCACCAGGAACAGGTAGGGCAGGATCGGCGCGATCTGGGCAAGCGTGAGCTTCATGAGCGAAAAGTCGACGAACCCCGGCCCGACCGCCACGTGCAGCGCGCGTGCGAGGCTGAGAAGCGAGGCGTCGGAGCCAACCGCGAAGGTCTGGATGACGCCGATCAGGAGCGAGGCGACGAACGCCCCAGCGAGCGATCCCATCCCGCCGACGACGACGACAACGAAAATCACCGAGCCGACCGCCGCCGCCATCGCCGGCTCGGTGAGGAAGGTGACGCCGCCGATGACGCCGGCCAGGCCGGCCAGCGCCGTGCCCGCGCCGAACACGAGCATGA
>JBDTIO010000157.1:0-11207 GCA_039936375.1 Caldimonas sp.
GAAGAGATGCATCTCGTCGACCTGCCGGTCGGCGATCCCGGCCCGGGCGAGATCCGCATTCGCCATCACGCGTCGGGCCTGAACTACATCGACGTCTACCAGCGCTCCGGCGTCTACGCGATGCCGATGCCGCTCGCGATGGGCAACGAAGGCGCCGGCGTCGTCGAGGCAGTGGGCTCGGGCGTCACGCATCTCAAGGCGGGCGATCGCGCCGCCTATTGCGGCGGCCCGCCGGGCAGCTATTCGCTGGCCCGCGTGCTGATCGCGAAAAACGTCGTCAAGCTGCCCGACGCGATTTCGTTCGAGACCGGCGCGGCCATGATGCTCAAGGGCTTGACCGTGCAGTACTTGCTGAAGCGTACCTTGCCGCAAGGCGGCCTGCAGGCCGGCGACTTCATCGTCTTTCATGCGGCCGCCGGCGGCGTCGGCCTGATCGCCTGTCAGTGGGCCAAGGCGCTGGGCCTGAAGCTGATCGGCACCGCTGGTAGCGAAGAGAAATGCGCGCTGGCGCGCGACAATGGCGCCGCTTTCGCGATCAACTATCGCAGCGAGGATTTCGCGGCGCGGGTCAAGGAGATCACCGAAGGCAACGGTGTCAAGGTCGTCTACGACTCGATCGGCAAGGACACCTGGGAGAAGTCGCTCGATTGCCTGCGCCCGTTCGGCCTGATGGCAAGCTTCGGCAATGCCTCGGGTGTCGTGCCACCCTTCGCGGTCGGCTCGCTCGGGGCGCGCGGCTCGCTCTACGTGACGCGGCAGACGCTCTTCACGCACGTCGCCACGCGCGAGGCGATGCAATCGATGTCGGACGACCTGTTCGCGGCCGTCACCAGCGGCCAGGTGAAGATCCACGTCGAGCAGCGCTACGCGCTCGCCGATGCAGTGCAGGCGCATCGCGACCTCGAGGCGCGCAAGACGATCGGCTCGAGCATCCTCATTCCTTGAAGGAGCCACCCATGCCGACGCTCTACGGTATCAAGGGGTCGGGATCGGCGGCAGTGGAAGCCGCGCTCGAGGTCGCGGGCCTCGCCTATCGGCAAGTCGAGGCGGCGTCGTGGAAGCCTTCGCCCGGGCTCGACGAACTGAAGTCGGTCAACCCGCTGGCGCAGATCCCGACGCTGGTGCTCGACGACGGCAGCGTTCTCACCGAGAGCGCGGCAATCCTCATTCATCTCGGCCTCGCCCATCCCTCGAGCGGCCTGCTGTCGGGCGACGCATCGCGGCGCGCGCAGCAGATTCGCGGCCTCGTCTACATCGGTGCCAATTGCTATGCCGGCATCGGCATCCTCGACTACCCGGACCGTTGGTATCCCGAGCCCGACGACGACGTCAAGTCGAAGATGCAGTCGCGTGGCAAGGCGCGTCTGCACGAGCTGTGGGAGACGTTCGCCGACCAGTTCCCGGCGCCTTCCTGGCTGTCGGGCGACCACCTCGGCGGGCTCGACATCCTCGCCGCCACGGTCTCGAAATGGAGCGGCGCGCGTCAGGCGCTGGCGGCGTCGCGACCCGAATTCAGCGCCTTGCTCGCCCGCATCGAGGCCGACCCGCGCATCGCCGCCGTGTGGGCGCGGCACTGGCCGCGTTGACCGCTGGGGCGCAGTCGACCCGCGCCGCACGATGGCGCATTGACGGCCGTCGCGCGCTCGCGCTGGATCCAATCCGCTCTGTCGAGGATGTGACGGCCGCGCAAACCCGGTAGCGTTGTAGCCTCGAGCAAGTCAGCCTCTTTCCAGGAAGTGGGCGATGGCTTCGTTGACGATCTCGGGATGGGTGATGGGGCCCATGTGCCCCAGTCCTTCGAACTCGATCACCTGCACCTGCGGCAGAGTACGGGTCAGGAGCCTCGCGACGCCGCGCGAGGACGCCGGAGAATCCTTCCCGATCATGCAGAGAGTCGGAACGTCCACCGCGGCGAACGCCTGAAGTGGCGCCTCCTCACCGAACAGTGCGTTCGCCCAGCCACCAACGTTGACGATCGAGCGGGCGATCGGCCCCTTGCGCGGCTCGGGCATGCGAGCCCATGCGCCCGGGCCCATCCAGTAGTCGATGAAGCACTCCGCCGCGAGCGCCGGATTTCCAGCATCGAGCGCCGCGGCTGCGCCAGCGACAGCGCCGCGAATGCCTTCGGCGTCGTTGGGCCGAGGCGGCGATTCGGCGTCGAGCAACGCGAACAGCGTCGGTTCGTACAAGGCCAGCGCGCGAATTCGATCAGGTCGCGCGAGCGCGGTCACGAGCGCAACAGCGGCGCCATAGGAATGCGCGACCAGCGCAAAGGGCTCGCCCGCGCTGGCAAAGACGGGCTCCTGGAGTGCGGCTTCGTCGCGAAGGGAGATCCGTCGATCGGTCGGCCACACTTGCCGGCACCGTACGAGTCTGCGGCCAGCACGCAAAAACGCGGTGCGAGGCGCTCCATCAATGCCCGCCATTGGCTCGAGCTGCTTGCGTTCGAGTGCAGGCATACCACGCCTGGGCCGGCACCGAGCTCGCGGAAGAAGGGGGCGGGAGGGTGCATGCGTAGCGGGGGTGGCGCCGACCGGCGTTCGAACGACTTACGGAAGGTTCTTTATCTGAGCACCGTCAGCTCAGTCCGCCGGAGCAACCTTCGAAAGCCGCTGTCGAAGGTGACGAGGTGATCGCCGTGTTCCTGCACAGCGGCGGCGAGCCAAACATCCGGAACGTCGTTCGGCTTGAGGGAGATGGACATGCATATCGTCTGCAGGCGCCGCCACTCCGTCCCGAGCGGCGGCATACGCGCAGCAGGCGCTGTCAGCAACTGGTCGATGAAGGCGAACGCACTTGACGGCGTGGCGGGCTGAAGAAAGATTTTCGGATGGATGACGAGTCGCACGAAGCTCGCGAGCACCATCGGGAACAGCAGGAGGTCGGCACCTTCGGCAATCGCGGCCACGAGCCATGCTCTGCCGGTGGCGTGCAGAGAATGGTCGGGCCGAGCCGCCGCAACCAGCACATTGACATCAGGTGTCATCGCTGTCGGCGGCGTCAAGCATCGAGCTGTTGCTGCGTGGATCGATACCCGCTACCAAGCCACCTTTGCCACGCATGGCGGGAAGCCGGAACGAGGGGGCTCGTTTGCTCGCGCGAGAGCTTGCCAGGCGCATGCGCAGCCCTTCTTCGACGACCCGGGTCAGCGTCGTGCGCTGCTGTGCCGCCAATGCCTTGGCATTGGCAATTAGGGTGTCGTTCAGGTCGAGCGTCGTCTTCATCCGGAAATCATACAGAAATATGGGTATCAGCGCGACCTTCTCACGCGCAGCAGCTCGTCGAGGATCAGCAGGCAGGCGCCGACCGTGATGGCGCTGTCGGCGACGTTGAACGACGGGAAGTACGAGCCGCGATAGTGGACCTGGATGAAGTCGATCACGTAGCCGTGCCAGATACGGTCGATCACGTTGCCGACTGCGCCGCCGAGGATGAGCGACAGGGCCCAGCCGAACAGGCGCTGGCCGCCATGGCGCGCCAGCAGCCAGACGATGAAGACCGCCGCGGCGGCGCCGAGGCCGATGAAGAACCAGCGCTGCCAGCCCGATCTGTCGGCGAGGAACGAGAACGCCGCGCCGGTGTTGTGGGCGCAGACGATGTCGAGGAATGCGTTGACGGGGTGCCCCTCGTTCAAGGCGAAGGTGCGCGAGATGACCGCCTTCGTCAGCTGGTCGACGAGGATGACGGCCAGCGCCACAGCGAGCTCGGGGCCGAGCGAAGTCGATTTTCTTGTCGCCATGTTCAGGCCACCCTGCGCGGTTCGCCGGCGCCGAACAGATTGCTCGTGCAGCGGCCGCAGATCGTCGGATGCGCGGCGTCGATGCCGACGTCCGTGCGGTAGTGCCAGCAGCGCTCGCACTTGGTCGCCCCGCTGACGGCGGCGTGCACGAAGAACTCGCTGGCGTCGGCGGTGTCGCCGGCCGACTCGACGTAGGCCGCCGAGGTGATGAGCACGAAGCGCAAGTCGTCGCCGAGCGTGGCCAGCTCGGCGAGCCGTTTCGGCGCCGCCTTGACGGTGACTTCGGCCTGCAACGAGGAGCCCAGCTTGCCCTCGGCGCGCAGCACCTCGATCTGCCGGTTCGATTCAGCGCGAACCTCGGCGATGCGCGCCCACCTCGCGAGCAGAGCTTCGTCGCGCCACGAGCGAACGTCGATGTAGGTCTCGGTGAAGATCGAGATCGAGCCCTTCGGGCCGAAAACCTGCCACGCTTCTTCTGCCGTGAAGCTGAGGAACGGCGCCATCCAGCGCAGCATCGCCTGCGCGATCAGCGTCAGCGCCGTCTGCGCCGAGCGGCGCGGCAGCGAATGCGGCGCGGTCGTGTAAAGGCGATCCTTCAGCACGTCGAGGTAGAAGGCGCCGAGGTCTTCCGAGCAGAACACTTGGAGCTTCGCCACGACTGGATGGAACTCGTAGGCACCGTAGTGGCCGCCTGAGAAGACGCCACGTGCCGCATCGAAATCGCCGATGATCTCTGCCTGCAGCGCGGCGGTGCGGGCCAGGGCCCAGCGATCGATCTCGAACAGGTCGGCGATCGGCACCGCGTCTTTGGTCGCGTCGAAGTCGCCGGTGTTGGCGAGCAGGAAGCGCAGCGTGTTGCGGATGCGCCGGTAGGCATCGACGACGCGGGCCAGGATTTTGTCGTCGATGGCGAGATCGCCCGAGTAGTCGGTCGAAGCGCACCAGAGGCGAATGATCTCGGCGCCGAGCTTGGCCGTCACTTCATGGAGGGCGATGAAGTTGCCCAGGCTCTTGCTCATCTTGCGGCCGGAGCCGTCGACCGTGAAGCCGTGCGTGAGCAGGCCGCGATAGGGCGCGTGACCTTCGAGCGCGCAGGCGATGAGCAGGGAAGAATGGAACCAGCCGCGATGCTGGTCGTGACCTTCGAGATAGAGGTCCGCTTCCGGCTGCCGGCCGTGATCGTCGGGCACGGTGGTGCCCGGGTGGCTGCCGCGCAGGACGTGGAAGAAGGTCGAGCCCGAATCGAACCAGACGTCGAGGATGTCGTTGCTCTTGGCGTAGTCGGCCGCGTCGGCGCCGATCACCTCTTCGGCGGCCAGCCTCGACCACGCTTCGACGCCGCCGGCTTCGACGATGTCGGCGGCGCGGTCGATCAGTGCCAGCGTGTCGGGGTGCAGCTCGCCTGTCACCTTGTGCAGGAAGAAGGGCAGCGGCACGCCCCAGTTGCGCTGCCGGCTGATGCACCAGTCGGGCCGGTTCGAGATCATGTCGTGCAGGCGCGCCCGGCCGTTCTCCGGGAAGAAATCGGTCGCGGCGATGGCCTCGAGCGCGGTCTTGCGCAACGCCTGCGCGGCCGGCTCGATGGCGAAGACGCCGGCGGTCGATGCATCGGCCTCGTCCATCCGGATGAACCACTGCGCGGCGGCGCGATAGACCACCGGCGTCTTGTGCCGCCAGCAATGCGGGTAGCTGTGCACGAGGGTCGAGCTGTCGAACAGGCGGCCGGCGGCGCGCAGCGCCTCGACGATCGCCGGCGTTGCCTTCCAGATGTACTGGCCGCCGAACAGCGGCAGCGCTTCGTTGTAGACGCCGTTGCCTTGCACCGGGTTGAGGATGTCGTCGAGCGCCAGGTCGTGGGCGCGGCAGGAGTTGAAGTCCTCGATGCCGTAGGCCGGTGCCGAATGGACCAGGCCGGTGCCGTCTTCGGCCGTTGCGTAGTCGGCGAGATAGATCGGTGCGACGCGGTCGTAGCCGGCGTCGACGCCGGCCAGCGGATGGCGGAACTCGAGGCCTTCGAGCTTTTCGCCGAGCACCGAGGCGACGATCGTGCCGCCGAAACCGAAGCGCGCCAGGCATTTCTCGACCAGCGCACTGGCCAGGACGAGATAGCCGCGCTCGGTCTCGACGAGCGAATACTCGAGGTTCGGATTGAGGTTGAGCGCCTGGTTGGCGGGCAGCGTCCACGGCGTCGTCGTCCAGATGACGGCGAACGCGTCCTTCGCGAGCGGCGCCACGCCGAAGGAAGCGGCGAGCTGGGCCGGATCGGCGGCGAGAAAGCCGACGTCGACCGTCGTCGACTTGCGGTCGGCGTACTCGATCTCGAACTCGGCCAGCGACGAGCCGCAGTCGAAGCACCAGTACACCGGCTTCAGGCCGCGATAGACGAAACCGCGCTCGATGATCTTCTTCAGCACGCGGATCTCGCCGGCCTCGTTGCCGAAGTCCATCGTCCGGTACGGATGCTCCCAGTCGCCGAGCACGCCGACGCGCTTGAAGTCAGCCATCTGCTGCACGATCTGCTCGGTTGCGTAGGCACGGCTCTTCGCCTGCACGTCGGCGCGCGCCAGGCCGCGGCCGAAGGTCTTCTCGATCTGGTTTTCGATCGGCAGGCCGTGGCAATCCCAGCCCGGCGTGTAGCGCGCGTCGAAGCCGGCCAGCTGGCGTGCCTTGACGATCATGTCCTTCAGGATCTTGTTGGCGGCGTGGCCGACGTGCAGTTGCCCGTTGGCGTAAGGCGGCCCGTCGTGCAGGACGAAGCGCGGGCGGCCGTGGCGCGCTTCGCGCAGGCGCTGGTAGACGCCTTCATCGCTCCACTGCTTGACCCAGCCCGGCTCGCGCCTGGGAAGATCGCCGCGCATCGGGAACGGCGTGTCGGGCAGGTTCAGCGTCTTGCGATAGTCGGTCGCGGGCGAGGTGGCGGGCGCATCAGCCATGTCGGCGAGTCTTTCGGGGCGAGGGCGCGCGAGCGCCGTCGTGTCACATCATCGAGCGGGCGATCGGCAAGCATGAGCGCCGATCGCGGAGGGCGCTTCGCTTCTCGCGGAAGCGAAGCCGAAGGCCGGTCAAATTCGATCGCGCGTCGTTTGCCGGCCGGTCGCGGCATGCGTGGCGGCGTCGGCGGCGAGCCAGGCGCGCGCATCGTCGCGGTCGCGGCCGATCGCGTCGGCCAGCGCGCCAAGCGAGTCGTAGCGAGCCTCGTCGCGAAGTTTGCTGAGCAGTTCCACGCGGACGAGTTTACCGTAGCCCCCCTCGGCGCCGAGGCTCGCGGGCCAATCGAGAACGTGGCTTTCGAGCAGGACCCGGCCGCTCTCGTCGACCGTCGGCCGGCGGCCGAGGCTGGCGACGCCTTCGAGCGGCGCATCGCCCAGGCCATGCACCCGGACGACGAAGATGCCCATGGCGGCCGGGCGCGGGTGGCGAAAGCGGACATTGAGCGTGCGAAAGCCGTCGCCGCGATGGCGCGTGCTCTCGCCGAGTGTGCGGCCGAGCTTGGCGCCGTGGATGACGTGGCCGCTGATGCTGTACGGCCGGCCGAGCAGTGACTCGGCCTGCTTCATGTCGCCGCCGGCGAGCGCGGCGCGCACGGCCGAGCTCGAGACGCGCTCGCCGTGCACCTCGTAGCTCATCATGCGGGCGACGTCGAAGCCTTGCGCCGTGCCGGCGGCATCGAGCATGGCGTAGTCGCCGGCGCGCCGGGCGCCGAAGCGGAAGTCGTCGCCGACGAGCACGTAGCGCGCGCCGAGCCCGTCGACCAGCACGTTGCGGATGAAGGCGTCGGGTGACTGCGCAGCGAAGTCGGCGTCGAAGCGCAGCACGACGGCCTGCTCGATGCCGCAGCGCGCCAGCTCGCCGAGCTTGTCGCGCAGGGTGGCGATGCGTGCCGGTGCTCCTTCCGGCTTGCCGGCGAGCGCGGCGAAGTAGTCGCGCGGATTCGGCTCGAAGGTCATGACCGTCGGCGCCAGGCCACGATGCGCGGCCTCCGAGACGAGCAGGGCCAGCATCGCTTGGTGGCCGCGGTGCACGCCGTCGAAGTTGCCGATCGTCAGCGCACAACGTTTCGCGAGCTCGAGGTGTCGCGGGCCGCGAAAGATGCGCATGGGCATCGATTATCGGCGCGCGCCTTTCGCCTGCAGCGCCTCTTCCTCGGCCGCCGACAGCCAGCGCCAAGCGCCGCTGGCGAGGTCGTTGACGCGCACGCCGCCGAATTCGGAACGATGCAGCTCTTCGACCCGGTTGCCCGCTGCCGCGACCATCCGCTTGACCTGGTGGTACTTGCCTTCGACGAGCGTCAGCCGGAGGGCGTCGGGCCCGACCGCTTCGCAGGCGTCGGCGACGACCGTTTCGTTGTCGTCGTGCAGGACCACGCCCTTCAAGAGCTGCCCGACCTGTGCCGCATCGACCGGATGCTTGCAGCGCACCTCGTAGATCTTGGCGACGTGCCGCTTTGGCGACGTGAGCTGGTGGATCAGCGTGCCGTTGTCGGTGAACAGGAGCACGCCGGTGGTGTCTTCGTCGAGCCGGCCGATCGCCTGCACGCCGCGCCGGCACAGCTGCGCCGGCAGGAGCGTGTAGACGCTGAGGTGGTGCTTCGGCTTTTGCGAGCACTCGTAGTGGGCCGGCTTGTTCAGCACGAGCAGCGCCCGCTCGCGATAGGTCCAGGCGATGCCCTGCACGACGAAGTGCAGGCCTTCGGCGACCACCTCGTGGTCGGGATCGTCACGCACCTCGCCGTCGATCTGCACCTGCTCCGAGAAGAGCAGGGCCTCGCACTCGCGTCGCGTGCCGAAGCCCTGGCTGAAGAGCAACTGGGAGAGCTTCACCCGTCAGCTGGTGAGGTCGAGCACGACGACCTGGTTGTCGGCGGCCGGCCAGGTGCGGCCGACGATGCGCTCGCCGTTGAACTCGCCGACGATGGGGCGGCTGCCGCCGCCTGCGACTTTCAGGCGTGTCAACGACACGGTGGGCGGGCCGCCGGGAATTCCTGCCGGAGGGCTGACGCCGTCGAGGACGATGTGGTCGCGCGCCGGTGCGAAGTAACCGCGCATGCGGTTGAAAAGCACCAACGACGTGGCGTCGCGATCGGCATCGGCCAGGCGCTCGGGATGCATGTTGACGATGTCGGAAGAACGCAGGAAAGGCGAGCGGTAGATGTGCGTGACCGCGTAACCGTTCGCGGCAACGACGAATTCGTAGTCGGCCGTGCCGTCGGCGCGAAACGGGCCCCAGTGGCCGTCACCGGCGATGGTCTTCTGGTACTTGGCGTTGCCCATGCGCTCGCCGGTATCCGGATTCGTAGTGAACACTCCGAGGGTCGCGCCGACGAGAGGCAGGTTGGTCACGTAAGTGCCCTGCGCGTTGCCCAGCCCCAGGCCGCTGACGATGCCGTCGAGCACGACCGTCGACTCGGCGACGACGCCGGTCGTGGCCGCCGGCTTGCCGGCGAGGAACCGATACATCTCGGCAAAGGCCTTCGGGCTGAACGCCGTCTCGCGATGATCGAGGCCGGCGATGACAACGTTCTCCGCACCCTTCAAAGCCGGTCCGTCGAATCCAACGTGCGTGGCGGCCCCTCCCTGCGAAGGCTGTGCGTAACGATCGAAGTTGTCGGAGCGAATTGTCATCCAGCGGATCCGGGGAACGACTTCGTTGCCGTCGGGACCTCGCGGCGCATTGAGGCCGCTCAGGAACGGGCCGACGCCGTTGAACTCGCTGCCCGGTAGGAAGTTGTTGTGCGCCCAGACGCCGTGGTTCGGCACGCCGCAGAGCACGATCGAGGAGACGAGCCCGGCGCCGCCGCCGTTGGCGACGAAGTTGCGGATCGGATAGCCGCCGCGCGAAATGCCGACCAGGTCGACCTTCGACGCGCCAGTCGCGGCGAGCACCTTCTTCACCTCGGCGGCGAGGTAGGCCATTTGCTCGGCCGTCGAGCTGCTTCCGGGCTGCGTCTTGGCGTCGTCGGCACGTGCGTTCGGATACGGCATGTCGATCGCGTGCAGGCGCTCGCGCGGCCAGCCGTTCGATTCAAAGCGCCATATCGTCGTCATCCAGATCGACGCCGTGTCGCCGTTGCCGTGCACGAAGACGATCGGCGGCGTCGCGTCGAGGCTCGGCGCGGTGGCGCAAGCGACAAGCGGCGCCGCGCCCGACGCCGCGGCGGCGAGAAGAAGACGGCGCCTGGACATCGAGCTCGGCGAAAAGTGATTCATGGATACCTCGTTCCTTGTGTCATGGGTTGTGTCGATCGGTCGACGCCGCCAAGTCGCGCGCGGCGACCAGTGCCGGCAATCCTTCGGCCCGCAACGATGTCGCGGCGCGCACGGCGCGCAGCACCGCTTCGGCGAGCACCTCGGCTGCCAGCGCACCCACCAGCGTGGTGTGCGCCGGCGCGTTGCTCTTGCCCGTGGCCAGCGCGAAGACGACGTCGCCGTCGCTCATCGTGTGGATCGGTCGGATGCTGCGGGCCAGGCCGTCGTGCGCCATCTGCGCGACCTTGGTCGCCTCGGCCTTGGTCAGGCTGGCGTCGGTGGCGACGATCGCGAGCGTCGTCGCCGCCGCCGGTTGCAGTTGCAGCGAGCCCGGCCACTCGCCGCGTCGCAGGGTTGCCATCTGGTCCAGGAAGCCGGCGTCGCCGTCGGCACGCGCGCCGGCGACGATGCGGCCGTTTGCCGGATCGATCACATCGCCGACCGCGTTGACCGCGACGAGCGCCGCCACCGTGATGCCACCGACCGAGATCGAGGCCGTGCCGAGGCCGCCGCGCATGGCCCGGCCCGTGCCGAACAGCTTGCCGACACTGGCGCCGGCGCCAGCGCCGACGTTGCCTTCGGCCGGCGCTTCGCGCGTCGCCGCTTCGCAGGCCGCGTAGCCGGCGGCGGCGTCGGGCCGGATCGAGGCGTCGCCGACCCAGAGGTCGAACAGGATCGCAGCCGGCACGATCGGCACCGTGACCGGTCGACCATCGGCGCGTTTCGGGCCGACGGCGATGCCGATGCCGCGTTCGTCGAGCCAGCGCATGACGCCGCTGGCGGCGTCGAGGCCGAAGGCACTGCCGCCAGAGAGCAGGATCGCGTGAACTTTGTCGACCGTGTTGATCGGCGACAGCAGCTCGGTCTCGCGCGTGCCCGGTGCGGCGCCGCGCACGTCGACGCCGCAGACGGCGCCGCCCGCGGCGAGCACGACGGTGCAGCCGGTCGGCCGGCGGGGGTCGGTGAAGTGGCCGACCGACAGGCCGGCGACGGCGGTCAATCCGAATGTCATCGGACGATCGCTGCCTGCCTGTGCACGGTCAGGCGAAGACGCCGGCCGTGTCTTGCATGCGCGCCGACACCTCGCCGAGATGGAACATCGTGTCGCCGAAGCTCATCTCAATCACCGTGAGCCGCTTGAAGTAGTGGCTCGCGGCGTATTCGTCGGTCACGCCGATGCCGCCGTGCAGCTGGATGCACTGCTGGCCGACGAAGCGCATCGA
>JBDTIO010000158.1:0-4465 GCA_039936375.1 Caldimonas sp.
CTATCGCGAGGTGATGGGCGCCATCGGCATCGGCCGCGGCGTCATCGTCCAGCCTAGTGTCTATGGCACCGACAACCGCGCCACCCTCGACGCGCTGCAGGCCGGCGGGCCCGCCTTTCGCGCCATCGCCGTACCCGCCGCCGACGTGAGCGACGCCGAGCTCGATCGCATGCACGCGCTCGGCGTGCGCGGGGTTCGCCTCAACCTGCTCAACCCGCAGATGCTCACGCTCGAGGCGGCGCTCGCCATCCTCGGCCGGGTCGCCGGTCGTGGCTGGCACCTGCAGGTGTTGCTCGATCTCGGCAAGCAGCCCGATGCCCTGCGGGCGTTGGTCGCCAAGACGAGCGTGCCCGTCGTCGTCGACCACATGGGCAAGCTCGCGCCCAGCACCCGCAGCCACCCCCTGTTCGATCTGCTGAAGGCCGGTGCGTGCTGGGTCAAGCTGAGCGGCTCGTACCGTGTCAGCGCCGAGCCGTCGCCGCATGCCGACCTGACCGGCCTCGCCCGCGCATTCGCTGACGCCAATCCCGAGCAGTTGCTCTGGGGCAGCGACTGGCCGCACACCGAGCTCCACCACGGCACCCCGATCGCCGCATCGCTCGCCGCGCTGGTCCATGCCTGGTTCCCTGATGCAGCGCTGCGCCGCCAGATCTGCGTGCACAACGCCAGCCGGCTCTACGGCTTTCGCGACGAGGAGATTGCGCAGTGACCGCTTCCCGATTGCGCGGCGTCATCGCCGCCGCCGCCACGCCCGTCCATTCCGACTTCTCGCCCGACATCGAGCGCCTGCTGCCGCATCTGCGCCACCTGCTCGAGCGCGGCTGCGACGCGATCAACCTGCTCGGCACCACCGGCGAGGCCAACTCCTTCGGCTTGGCGCAGCGCCTGCGCGTGATGGCCGCGATCAAGGAGGCCGGCCTGCCCCTGGACCGCTTCATGGTCGGCACCGGCGTGTCCTCGCTCGACGAGACAGCCCAGCTCACCCAGGCCGCGGCGGACCTCGGCTTCGCCGGCGCCCTCGTCCTGCCGCCCTTCTTCTATCCCGGCATCGAGCCGCCGGCGCTGCTGGCCTATGTCGACGCGCTCGTCGAGCGCCTGCGGCCGGGCGCGATAGCGCTCTACCTGTATCACATCCCCCAGAACACGGGCGTGCCCTGGCCAGTGGAGGTGGTGGCGGCGCTGGCCGAAAAGCACGCCGGGCTGCTGCGCGGCATCAAGGACAGCTCGGGCGATCTGGCCTATTCGCGCTCGGTCGTCGAAGCCGTCCCCGGCCTTGCGGTCTTTCCCAGCTCCGAAGCCACGCTCTGGCAAGCGGCGCAGGACGGCTTCGCCGGCTGCATCTCGGCCACCACCAACCTGACCGCCGCCGATTCGCAACTTGCCTGGGCGAACCAGGGCAGCGCCGACGGCAAGGCGGCCGTCGAGCGGGCGACCGCCTGCCGCAACATCCTCGCCAGGCAAGCGCTGGTGGCGAGCGTCAAGGCCGCACTCGGCGTGATGTACGGCGACGGCCAGTGGGGCCGCACCTGCCTCCCGCTGCTGCCGCGCAGCGAGGCGCAGATCGAGGCCCTCGCAGCTGACTTGCGCAAGGCCGGCCTTGCCCTGTGATTATCGACGTTAGCTCGGGGAGCCCGGTGGCCTTCCGAGCAACGCGGCGCATCTTCGGGTTCCGGATTATTGACGATCGTCGGCAACTTCGGCCTACTTCGGATCGCCCCACCACCTCCGAAGTCAACGCCATGTTCACCACCGCATCACTCCTTCGCGCGTTCCTGTTCTCGCTCGGCCTGGTGTCGGCCGGCTCGGCCGCAGCCCAGGCCAAGCCCTACTCGTTCGCCTACGACCAGCCCAGGACAAGTGCTTACGGCTACGGCGCCGACGTCTTCGGCAAGCGCCTCTCGGAACTGAGCAAGGGCAGCCTGTCGATCAACCAGTACGCCGGGGCGCAGCTCGGCACGGAGGCGCAGACGCTGCAGAAGGTGCAGACCGGCGACATCGACTTCGTGCTCGTCTCTACCGCCAACGCCTCGACGATCCAGCCGGAGTCGGGCGTGTTCTCGCTGCACTACATCTTTCGTGACCCTGCTCATACGATCAAGGTGCTGACCGATCCCAAGGTCATCGCGGCCATGCGCGAGATGTATGCCGCCAAGGTCAAGGGCGCGCACATGCTCACGCTCGGCACCCAGGGCCTGCGCAACATGTACTGCAAGAAAGTGATAAAGAACGTCGGCGACCTGAAGAACGTCAAGGTCCGGGTGCAGGCCACCGCCACCGAAGACGCGCTCTTCCCCGCCTACGGCGCCCAGATCGTCCACATGCCGTTCGGTGACGTCTACACCTCGCTGCAGACCGGCGTAGTCGACTGCGCCGAGAACGGCTACACGGTATATCTGCTGAACAAGCACTACGAAGTGGCGCCGGTGATGTCGGTCACCGAGCACGAAGCCAACAACTCGGTGCTGTTCGTGAGCGACAAGCTGTGGAGCAGCCTCAGCGACGAGCAGAAGAAGTGGGTGCAGCAGGCCGCCGACGACATGAACAAGGTGCAAGCGGCCAAGGCCTTCGAGCTGGAGACCGAATCGCGGGCCCGGCTCGAGAAGATCGGCGTCAAGATCTTCGACAGCGTCGACAAGAGCGGCTTCGAGGCAGTGAGCAAGCCGATCCAGGACAAGCTGGCCAGGGACCTCGGCCCCAACGCCGTCAAGATCCTCGAACTCGTTCGCAACGTGAAGTAGGGCGGCAACCATCGGCTCCCTGCTTCAGGCGTCGAACCGCCACCTGAAGTGGCGCGCGCTCGACGGGCTAGAGCGCGCCCTGATGGTGTTGTGCGGCGTGGCGATCACCGGCTTCACGATCACCGTGATGTGCGACATCGTCACGCGAACGATCCGGCACCCGTGGCTGTGGCTGCAGGAGGTCACCACGACCTTCTTCATCTACGGCGTGTTCATCGGCGCCGGCGTCGCGACACGTCGCAACGACCACCTCTACCTGGCGGCCCTGACCGAGGCCATGTCGGGCCGGCGGCGGCTGGCCTTCGAGACCTTTAACCGGGGGGTGATGCTGGCCGTGGCGCTGGCCATGGTCTGGTACGGCAGCCTCAATTTCCTCGACGGCTTTCGCAGCCTGCGCATGCCCTCGATGACGCCGCTCGCCAGCCTCTATGCGGCGATACCTCTGTGCGGCGCGCTGGTGGCGTTGTTCACCGTCGAGCAACTCGTCTGCGGCTGGAAGCACGGCTTCGCGGCCGGCGCCGAGACCTCTGAGGAGCCACGGCCATGAGCAACGGCGTGCTCATCTTCCTGATGGCTTTCCTGTTCCTGTTCCTCGGCTACCTCGGCGTACCGGTCGCCTTCGCCCTCATCGCTGGCGTGCTTGCGGTCACGGCGTTCACGCCGGTCGGCCTGCCGTCGATCATGGCCCAGCTCTTCAACGGCATCGACTCCGAGGCTCTGCTCGCCGTGCCCTTCTTCCTTCTCGTCGGCGAGCTCATGACGGCTGCCAATGTGACGGCGCGGATGATCCATTTCTCGCAGACCCTGGTCGGCCACCTGCGCGGCGGCCTGGCCCAGGTAGTCACCTTGTTCAGCATGTTCTTCGCCGGCATCTCGGGCTCCTCGGCCGCCGACGTCGCCGTGCTCTCGCGCGTGCTCGGCCCCGACATGAAGAAGGAGGGCTACGACACCGGCTTCACGGCCGCCCTCATCGCTTCGGCCTCGACCCTGGCCAACCTGATTCCGCCGAGCATCATGGCGGTGGTCTACGGCGCCACCGGCAACGTCTCGATCGGCGGCCTGTTCCTGGCCGGCGTGGTGCCCGGCGTGCTCGTCGGCATCGGTCTCATGATCTACAGCCACTTCTTTGGCCCGGTCGGCATCCGCCGGCGGCGCTCGTCCTTAGGCGAGGTCGGCGAAGCCGCCAAAGGCGCGGCAGTGCCGCTGGTGATTCCGGTCATCATCATGGGCGGCATCCTCTCGGGCTTCTTCACGCCCACCGAGGCCGGCGTCGTGGCAGTGGCCTACATCCTGTTCGTTGCCATACCCCTCCTCAACCGCGGCTACTTCAGGAGGTTGCCGCACGACATGGCGATGACCGGGCTGCTGTACTCGATCCCGCTCATCACCATCGCCGCGGCTTCTGCCTTCGGCTGGATGCTGGCATACCTGCGCGGGCCGGCGGTGGTCTCCGGCTGGATCAACGCCGTTGCCGGCAACGACCCGTTCATGATCATGTTGCTATTGGTGTTGCTATTCATCGTCGTCGGCGACTTCATCGACGCGATCCCCGCCATCATCATCTTCATGCCGATCATTGCCGAGCTCACCAAGAGCTCGGACATCAACCCGGTGCACATGGGCGCCGTGATCATCGTCACGCTGGCCTTCGGCCTGATCACGCCGCCCTACGGCATCGCCCTGCTGATGGCGTCGAAGTTCATCGGCGTGCGCTTCGGGCGCGCCAT